>DASUBC010000627.1:0-2168 GCA_035763465.1 Thermomicrobiales bacterium | reverse complement strand
GCGAAGGTCAGGATATTCGCCGTGTTGTTGTTGAGGAAGTAGACCTGCTCGATTTGAATCTCCTGCCCCTGGTAGGTCACTTTCGAGATACGTTTGTAGGCGGCGTGGTTATCCACGACGACTTTCGTCAGGCTGACGAGGGTGTAGTCGGAGAACTGCGATTTCAGTTGGTTTTCGGCAGCGGTATTGTAGGCTTCGAGCGTCGTGCCGTCGGGTACACTCTCCAGTTCAACGTTGAAGTTCGCCGTGCTGTTCGGGGGCGCAAAGGCCACTTCGCTGCTGGTGCTGGTATCCTGCTTCCAGTCTTGCGGTACGCTGAACGAGAAACGTTGTTGTGGATCGGTGTACGCTTTGCCGCCACTGAGCGGTTTCAGCGCCGGGCCCCAGCCGGTGGGGGCGGTGGGCGCTTTGGTCGGCGCGGCCGTGGGCGCTTTCGTTGGCGCGGCGGTAGGCTGCGCGGCGGCCGTGGCAGTTTGCGCGACGATGCCGTTCGCGGTGGCGGTCGCGTTTGCCGCAGCGGTTGCCTGGATGGCGGCGGTTGCCTGAGCAGCAGCGGTCGCGCCAGCCGCCTGGGTTGCGGCGGCATTCGCTTGGGCGGCTGCCGTGGCTTGCGCGACTGCGGTGGCTTGTGCGACCGCAGTGGACTGGGCTGCGGCGGTCGCTTGCACAACGGCGGTTGCCTGCACAGCGGCGGTCGCGCCAGCCGCCTGGGTTGCGGCGGCATTGGCGGCATTCTGCGCCTGCGTGGTGGCCGACGCGGCGACATTGGCCGCCTGCGTGCCGCTGGCCGCCGCGTTCGCCGTGCCGGTCGCGGCGGCCTGGACCGCCTGGGTGGCGGCCAGGTCGGGTGTCGGCGTCGGTGTGGCGCGGTCGCGACCGAACGCGGCATACGCGCCGAGGCCGCCGATGCATAGGACGAGTAGAACCGCGATTGTCCCAGCCAGCACTAGCGGCCAGCGGCTGGCATTTGGCTGCTGCCGCGCTGGTTGCTGCGGTGGTGGTAGCTGCTGGGCGGGCGCCTGATAGTACGCAGGTTGCGGCTGTTGGTAGACCGCTGGCGCTGGTGTATACACTGCCGGCGCCTGCGCGCGCTGAGCCGCCGGCAGCTCCGCCGTGGCGCCGGGCGTGATGATCAGCGGCCCGGTGCGCTGGTCATGCACCGGGCGTGGCGCGGGCGGAATGACTGTGTCGGCGGGCGCATTGCCGCTGCGCGCCGCCCGGTACGCCGCGACCAGATCGGCGCCGGTGCTGTAGCGCTGGGCCGGGTCTTTCGCCAAGGCTTTGCCCAGTACCTGCTCGATCGCGGGCGGCAAGTCGGCGCGCACCTGCCGGATTGGTGGCAGGGGAGTGTAGATTTGCTTGTAGGCGATTTCGTAGGGTGTCGCGCCGTCGTAGGGCACATGACCAGTCAGCATCTCGTAGAGGACAACGCCGAGAGAGTAGAGGTCGCTGCGACGTTCGGCGCGGCCCTCGATCTGCTCCGGCGCCATGTATTCCGGTGTGCCGACGCCGGTGCCGGCCCGCGTGAGGCCCTGTGTTTGTCCCGCTTCGATGGCCTTGGCGATGCCGAAGTCGGCCAGTAACGGGCGGCCATCGTCGCGCAGCAGGATATTCGCCGGTTTGACGTCGCGGTGAATGATTCCGCGCTCGTGGGCATAGTCCAGCGCATCGGCAATCGGAGTCAGGTAGTGCTCAGCGTCGGCCGGCGATAGCGGCCCGCGTGCTTCCAACAGCTCTTTCAGACTGCCGCCCGTAACCAGGGGCATCGCCAGGTACGGCTGGCCGTCTTGCTCGCCGTAATCCCAGACTGGGAGAATATTGGGATGGTCGAGGCTGGCGGCGCTGATGGCCTCCTGCTCGAAGCGGCGCAGGAAGTCAGGCTCGTTCGCCAGCGAGGACGGCAGCACTTTGACCGCCGCATGGCGGTTGGTCAGGCGCAGGTGGCGGGCGCTATATACTTCGCCCATGCCGCCCCGCCCGAGGAGTTCTTCGAGGCGGTATGAGCCGAATGTCTGACCCGAGAGATCGCGCATGAGCGAGACAGTCCTTTCCGATTCGTGTCAGGCAGCCGCGCGGCAGCGTGCCGCTAAACCTTTCTACGATTGAGGCGACGAAAATGGTACACGGGACTCATTATGGCACACCAGTCGCCAGGCGGGTAGGGTGCG
>DASUBC010000626.1:0-8976 GCA_035763465.1 Thermomicrobiales bacterium | reverse complement strand
GGCAAGTCAGCGACCGAGTCCACGATGCGCGCGGGCTGGTAGGGGAAGCGCTCGACCATTTCGCGGGTGGTGACGCCGGTGAGGACCAGCACTGTTTCCAGACCGCTCTCGATGCCGATCAGGATATCGGTGTCCATGCGGTCGCCGATCATGATCGCGTGCTCGGAATGCTCGTTGATGCGGCGCAGCGCAGTGCGGATCATTAGAGGATTGGGCTTGCCGATGTAGTACGGCGTCACGCCGATCGCGCGCTCGATCAAGGCGGCTACCGCGCCGGCCGCCGGAACAAGCCCTTCCTCGCTCGGCCCCGAGACATCGGGATTGGTCGCGATGAAGCGCGCTCCGCCCGCAATGAGGCGGATGGCGCGGGTGATCCGTTCGAAACTGTACTCCTGTGTCTCCCCCAACACGACATAATCAGGCGTCTGGTCAGTGAAGGTGTAGCCGACATCCTCCAGCGCCTCGAACAGACCATCTTCGCCGATGACGTAGGCAGTGCCGCGCGGACGCTGCTGGTGGAGAAACTGCGCGGTCGCTAGCGCCGACGTATGGATACGTTCCACCGGCACGTCAAGCCCGCTGCGACTGAGCCGGTGGCGCAGGATGGCGGGCGGGTACATCGAGTTATTGGTCAACAGGAGGAACTGCCGCCCTTCGGCTTCGAGTCGTTCCAGAAATTCACGTGCACCGGGGATGATCGTGCGCCCGCGCACGAGGACGCCATCCATGTCGCTGAGGATACTCTTGGGGTGGGTTGCCGCGGCGGGGTGTTCCATCGGCGTGCTGCTCCGTACCTGGTTCCGCATTCCGCACTCCCGTCAGTGCCCGTCGTACGTGATACGCAGATACCAGAACCATAGGCCGGCCAGTGTGGTGCCGGTGAGGAGCAGCGCGGTCACGACCTGGCCCCAGCGCCCGGCGCGCGTCAGTTTGCTCAGGCTGAGGCCCGCGCCGACCGCGATGACCGGCAGCAGGAAGTAGGCGTAGCGCACGTAGACATTCAGCAGCAGGCCCGCCAGGGCGAAGACCACCGCGACACCCCACCAGAGGACGCTGGCGAGCCGTAGCCGGGCCAGCAACTTCGTGCCACGCATGAACCAGAGCGCGGCGAGCGCGAACAGCGGCGGCCAGAGCTTGTAGTAGCCGACCGCCTCGCGCCAGTAGCCGACCAAACCGCCGCGAATGAGCGCGGGGATGGTGAAGACGCGGTACTGTTTCAACCCGACAATTGGATCGTTGATTTGCCCGCCCACCTGCCAGCCTTTGGGGCCGCCGGGATTGGCTTCGCTTAGTTTGGTCTGCACCGTCTGCGCGCCCTTGGTCAGCATGTCCACCGCGACGAGGCGGTAGAGGAGCGCGAAGGCGAGCGCGCCGGCGACGATGGTGACGGCGACGAGGGCGGGCCAGGCGCCCCGAAAGCGCGGCCGAATAGCGACGCCGTAGAGCATGATGGCCCCGCCGAGACTGGCGGCGGCGAGCACGAATTCGCCCGGATGGGAAAGCAGCGCCAGCGTGGCGACGAGCGTTGCCAGCGCGGCGAGCGCGGGGCGGCGCAGGTTGTCGTAGCCGAGGACGAGGATGGCGAAGAGCGCGGTCGTCCACCAGGCGCCGAAGACGTTGGTGGCGATGCCCCAGGAGAAGGGCAGGTAGGCCATCGGGACAATGCCGAAGACGGCGGCGGCGAAGACACCCGCGCGCGGGTCGACGGTCGCCTTGCGGGCGACCAGATAGACCAGGCAGAGCCGGGTCGCCTCGGCCAGCGCCATGAAGAGGACGACCGTGCGCCAGATGTCGTGCGTGAAGAACTGGAGCGGGCGCATGAAGAGGTACGCGGTGGGCGGGTAGACAGTATCGCGCGTGCCCCACTCGCGCGATTCGACCATCAGCAGGAGCTGCCCGCGCTCGTTGACGTCGGAGAAGCGGTGAATGTGGAAGCCGATGTCCACGATATTCGTCGTCGGGTGCAGGTCGCCGGCGTAGTGGGCGACGAAGAACAATGTTGCCAGCAGCACCGGCCAGCGGAACTCCGCGCGGCCGACCGTCAGCCCGGCCAGCCGGTAGAGCGGCGGCAGCAGGAAACGCAGCACGACCGCCAGCCCCAGCCCGGTGAGCGCCGCCGTGGTCAGGCCGCCGGTCCAGACCCAGATGCCGAGCCAGGGGCGATTGAGCGCCAGCAGCGCCGTCGCGCCCACGGCCACACTCGTGCCGGTCAGCGCCGCGCCGAGCGGGCCGAAACCGGCGACCGCCGCGACCAGATAGGCCAGCAGCACGAGGAGCGCCAGCGGCCAGACGATGTTCGCGGGCAGTAGCAGGCCGGGGTCGCCGGTGGGTGTGACGGTGACGCGCGTGAGGACGACGCCGAGCTCACGCCGGTCGTTTGGCGCCTGGAAGGGCGTGGTCTGTACGCCGACGATGACATCGCCGCTTGTAGTGGCGCTGCCGGGCACGTTGAACGTGTACTCCTTGAGGCCAGGCGCGGCGTCGAACTGGCCGACTTCATGCCCATTCACCGTGACGGTGACGTGCGGGTGCGGATTGGCGCTGCCGGCCGCCTGGAGCGTCAGGTGATAGGGGCCGCGCCCCAGACCCGCCAGGCGCACCTCACTCTGCGCGGTTGTCCAGCGGTATTGCCCGAAATCGGCTCGTTCCGGCGCGTTCATCCCAACGACATAGGGCTTATCGTCGGTCGTCACGCCGAGATGCACGGTCTGCCCGCATCGCGCCTGGTAGACCCCGCAGAAGAGGACAGCGGTGAGGATGAGCAGCGCCCACCAGTACGGTGCGCGCAGGTGCGTCCGAACGGCGGCGTTGCAGCGGAGCGACAGGCTGTAGAGCGCGATGCGCGGGCTTCTCATCTCGCGGGAACTGTAGAGGATCGTGGGGCGGCTTTCAACAATGTCCGGCCGCGCTCGCGCCGCAAGCGCGATTGTGATCACCCACACAGATTTGCTGTGCTGATGATCATCACGGTGATCTACTCGGCCAGGTATGCTACGAGCGGAGGGTAGACTTTCCTGTTGCCCGCACCGCGTCAAGCGGTTGACGCTCTGCCCACTGGAACTTCTGTTCCGCTCGCGCATTGTTCGGAGTAATGGCCTGTTTGCCGGCCGCGCCGGTGCTAGATCGAAGGAGGTCAACGATGTCCCACCCTCGTCGCGTCGTTGCGATTGTCGTGGTCGCTCTGCTGGCGGTGGCGGGCGTGGCGCTCGCACCGCTGCTGATCCGCGCCCCGCGGCCGGTGGCGGGCGCGCCCGCGCCGCCCTTTGCCCAGGCGGCTTCGCCCGCCGCCGGGAGTGGCGATGGGTCGGCCCGTACGATCAGCGTCACCGGTGTGGGCCGGGTCAGCGTGACGCCGGATATGGCCTATACGACATTCGGTGTCGAGACAAGCAACACGAACCTGGCGCAGGCTCAGAGCGACAACGCGACCCAGATGGCGGCGGTGATCGCGAAACTGAAGTCGCTGGGCATCGCCGACAAAGACATCCAGACGATCGGCTACATCGTGTCGCCGCAGTACGACAAAGACCAGAAGGTGACCGGCTACCGCGTGGACAACAGCGTGCGCGTCACCGTGCGCGACCTGAAGAACCTGGGCAGCACGATTGACGCGGTCGTCGCGGCGGGCGCGAACCGTGTCACGGGCATCAGTTTCGACCTGTCGAACAAGGACGCCGCGACCCAGCAAGCGCGCGAGCAGGCCGTCGCCGACGCGCGGGCCAAAGCCGAGCAGTATGCCAAACTGGTGAATCTGCAACTCGGCGCCCCGGTAACAATCAGCGAAACGAGCGCTCCCATGCCGGTCGCGGTGCCCGCCGCCGCGCCCGCCGCCGGCAACGCCTCCACCGCGATTCAACCCGGCGAAGGCACGGTCAGCGTTTCGGTACAGATTGTGTACGAGATGAAGTAGGAGAGAGCGGGTTGCAGGTTGCAGGTTCTTGCAGACCAGCGTCTGCGCCAGTCTGCAAGAACCTATAACTTCCCTGTTCAGATTCGAGGCCACCACCAGCAGGCCCCAACCGTGGATAGCCACCCTGCAACCTGCCAACTTGCAACCTGCAACCCGTTGCGCCTACGATACCGCCCCAGACGGCGGCGCGGCGGGCGCGTGCCAGCACGGGAGAGGGGCGAACGCATCATGCGCCACTATCGCATCGCGGTGCTGCCAGGAGATGGGATCGGGCACGACGTCATCACGGAGGGATTGCAGTGCCTTGATCTCCTCGCGGAGGCGCATGACGGATTCCGGCTCGATACCGAGATATTCGACTGGAGTTGCACGCGCTACCTCCATACCGGCAGCATGATGCCGCCCGACGGGCTGCGCGTCCTGACCGAGTTCGACGCCATCTACCTCGGCGCGGTCGGCTTTCCCACCGTGCCTGACCACGTCAGCCTGTGGGGGATGCTCCTGCCCATCCGCCAGGATTTCGATCTCTACGTCAATCAGCGGCCGATCCGCCTGCTGCCGGGCATCGAGGGGCCGCTGCGCGGGCGCGGACCGGCAGACGTGGACTTCATCTGCGTGCGCGAGAACACCGAGGGTGAGTACGCCGGCATCGGCGGCCGGGTCCACCAGGCGACCCCGGACGAAGTGGCGCTGCAAACGAGCGTCTACACCCGGCGCGGCGTCGAGCGCATCATGCGCTACGCCTTCGCCCTGGCCGAGCGCGAGGGCCGGAAGAAAGTTACCAGCGCGACGAAGTCGAACGCGCAGCAGTACGGCCCGGTGCTCTGGGACGAAATCCACGCCGCCGTCGCAGCCGACTACCCCGGCATCGCGACCGAGAAGATGCATATTGACGCCCTTGCCGCGCGCTTCGTGACCCACCCGCAGACCTTCGAGGTCGTCGTCGCCTCCAACCTCTTCGGCGACATTCTGACCGACCTCGGCGGCGCGTTGCAGGGCAGCCTCGGTATCCCCCCGAGCGCCAACTTCAATCCCGACCCCGCCTCGCGGCGCGGCCCGGCGCTCTTCGAGCCGGTGCATGGCTCCGCGCCGGACATCGCCGGCCAGGGTATCGCCAACCCGATCGGCGCGATCTGGTCCGCCAGCCTCATGCTCGACTACCTCGGCGAGCACGAAGCCGCTGCCGCGCTGCTGCGCGCCATCGAGACCGTCACCGCCGCACGCCAGGTCCGCACGCCCGATCTCGGCGGCACGGCCACTACACACGACCTCGGCGAAGCCATCCGCGGCGCGCTCCAGACCGCCGCGCGGTAGGGCGCAGTGCAACGCGGAGGGCGCAGAGGACGCAGAGGACGCTGAGATTGATGAGGTTATTGAGGCTGGCATGGTTAGTCAGAGACTGGTCATGTCGTATCGTCACCGCTCCCTTCTCTCGTTCTCTCTCTGCGCCCTCTGTGTCCGCTGCGTTTCCCTTTCCTGTTAGGACCAGCCGATGACTGTGCCAGCGGGAGAGCGGCTGCGGGAGTTGGCGCGGCGCGGCGCAGAGCAGCGTGTGCTGGTGCTGGGCGATATGCTGGCGGACGAGTACATCATCGGGCAGCCGTCGCGACTCTCGCGTGAGGCGCCGATTCCCGTGCTGGAATGGGTGGACCGCTACATCGTGCCCGGCGGCGCGACGAACCTGGCGCGCAACTGCCGCGCGCTTGATGCGGCGGTCGCCGTCACCGGCGTCATTGGTGACGATGAGCCGGGGCGGGCGCTGCGTGAGCGGCTGGCGGCGGAAGAGATCGCGGTGGACGGGCTGGTAGTGGAAGCGGGTCGGCCGACCGCGACCCTGACGCGCGTCATCGGCGGCGGGCCGCAGATTGTCAGCCAGCAGCTCGCGCGGATTGACCGGGTCGTGCGCGCGCCGGTTGACGCGGCCACGCAGGCGGCGATCATCGCCTATCTGGAGCGAACGCTGCCGGCCTATAACGCGCTCGTCATCTCCGACTACGAGCACGGCGTCATTGCGCCGGAGATTATCGCCGCCGCGCTGCCGCTGGCCCGCGCGCATGGCCTGACAATCACGGTTGACGCCCATGGCGATCTGGGGCGCTTCACCGACATTACGATCGCCACGCCGAATCAGGACGAAGCCGCCGCGACGCTGGGGCGCACACTCGGCGCCGACGCCGAGGTCTGCCAGGCTGCACGCGATCTGGCGGCGCTGATGCAGGCGCGCGGCGCGCTGATTACGCGCGGCAGCGAGGGCATGACGCTGGCCGAACAGGGCGGCGCGTGCCATCACCTGCCCGCGTTCGCGCATAGCGAAGTGCGCGACGCCACCGGCGCGGGCGATACCGTCTCGGCGGTTGTCACGCTAGCGCTGGCCGCCGGCGGGACCTTGCTGGAGGCGGCCTGGCTTGGCAACCTGGCCGCCAGTATCGTCGTGCGCCGCCTCGGCGCGGCGGTCGCAACGCCCGCCGAACTGGACGATGCAATTGGGGCGCTGGCGGGGTGAACCGCCAGGTGAACCGCCAAGACGCCAAGGACACGCCAAGGTCGCCAATTGGATCCGTTATTTTCTTCTCTTCTTGGCCCTCTTGGCGTCCCTTGGCGTCTTCGTGGTTCAATAAGTCATAAGGAGCCTATTCAACGATGAGCGTGATCACCTTCTCGGTCTTCACCAAGCCCTGGAAGACACCGCTGGCCGAACTCGGCCAGTATGTGCGTGACCTCGGCTTTGACGCGATCGAACTGCCGGTGCGGCCGGGCTATCAGGTCACGCCGGAGAACGTGGCGCGCGACCTGCCGCGCGCGGTGGCGACGCTGGCCTCGTGTGGGGTAAGTATCGCCGGCGTGGCCGGGCCGATGGATGAAGCCACGATCGCTGCCTGCGCCGAAGCGGAGGTGCCAATCATCCGCGTCTGCCTCGACATCCCGCGCGACCGTGACTACCTCAGCCACGAAGCAGCCATCCGGCGGGAGTTCGACCGGCTGGAACCGCTGCTCACCCAGGCCGGCGTGGCGATTGGCGTGCAGAACCACAGTGGCCGCTACGTCGCGAACGCGATGGGCCTGCGTCACCTGCTCGAACCCTACGACCCGCGCCAATTCTGCGCGGTGCTCGACCTGGCGCACTGTGCGCTCAACGGCGAGATTCCCGAACTGGCGCTCGACATCGCCTGGCCGCACCTGCGTATGGTCAATCTGAAGAACGCCTACTGGCGGCGCGCGAACGACTTTTCCGCCGAGGTCGCGCAGTATGAGCGCCGCTGGACGAGTGGCCGTCAGGGTCTTTGCTCCTGGCCCGTCGTCGTAGCAGAGCTGCGCCGCCGCGACTACCAGGGCGTCGTCTGCCTGACGGCGGAGTACAGCGACCAGACGGCGGTGGACCGCCTGATTGCGGAGGATATCGCGTTCGCGAAGGCGCTCTTCGTAGGCTAGTGGGGTTGATGGCTGAGATAGGTCGAAGGTCTGAAGGTCGAAGGTCAAAGGTCTCTTCTGACAAGACGGTGGCTTTCCACCAACCAGCGTTCGTAGACCGCCCGCAGCCTTGACCGCAAAGACCTTCGACTTTCGACCTTCGACCTTCGACCATTATTGGCCTTTGACCCTTACAGGAGGAGCGAATATGACGCATATGTCGGCGTGGGAACGAGTGAACGCGGCGCTAGCCGGGCAGCCGGTGGACTATCCGCCCGTGAGCATCTGGCGGCACTTTCCCGAGCACGACCAGACGGCCGCGCAACTGACCGACGCGACGCTCGCCTGGCAGGCGCGGCATCCGGGCGATTTTGTCAAACTGATGCCGCCCGGTGATTACGGCACGATTGACTGGGGCGCGACGAGCGTCTTTCGCGGTAATACCCACGGCACGCGCGAGACGACGCGCTTCCCGGTCGCCACCAGCATGGATTGGGCGCGCCTGCGGCCAGTGGCGGTGGACCGGGGGATGTTGCGCGAAGTGGTCGAGGCCGCGCGCCTCGTCAATGAGCAGCTGGGCGGCGCAACGCCGGTGCTGCAAACTATCTTCAGTCCGCTGACCACGGCGATGAAACTGTCGAATGGGCAGGTCATTCAGCATTTGCGCGACGAGCCGGACGCAGTTCACGCTGGCTTACGAGTCATTGCCGGCGTCACCAGTGAACTGACGCGCGTCACGCTCGAACGGGGCGCGGGCGGCATCTTCTTCGCCACGCAGTGCGCGACGGCGGACCTGCTGACGGCAGCGGAATACCAGGCGTTCGGGGCGCGCTACGACCTCCAGGTGCTTGCGGCGGCGACCGCCTCGCGTTTCACCTTGCTGCACATTCACGGTCAGCAGCCACTCTTCGCCGAACTCCAATCCTATCCGGCGCATGGGTTCAACTGGCACGACCGGCGCACCGCACCGAATCTGGCCGAGGGGCAGCGCATCAGCGGTCGCTGTGTGGTCGGTGGTCTAGACGAGGAGGCGATCGCCACCATGCGCCCCGAGGACGCCGCCGCGCAGGCACAATCGGCAGTAGCCGCGCTCGCCGGCCGCCACGTCATGATCGCGCCCGGCTGCGTCATCCCTACCGCAACGCCCGCCGCGGCGATTGACGCCGTCTTGCAGGCAGTCCGCACGAACTAGGCGGGCAGACGGGCAGACGGGCAGTCGGGCAGTGGGTTTACTTCAGCACCGCGCCGGTAGACAAGCACAGTGCTGACGAGAACTACTGCCCAGCTGCCCGCCTAAAGTGAAGGCCCATCATCGTTGATGGACCTCTCCCCCCTGTGTATTCGTTTTTCCCCTGCCCAATCACTATATCGCCTGGCGGGATTTTGCACAAGGCCAGAATGTCCCGCTTTGGACAGTGCGAAAGTACCGAAGTCGGGCAGTCGGGCAGTGGGTTCTCCTCAGCACCGCGCGCGGTGTCAGGCGCAGTGATAATCAGACGCACTGCCCGACTGCCAGACTGCCCGACTCCTAACTATAGCCGTACCAGCGGACGAAGCCACCCGCCGCCAGCACTGGTTGGACGACTGAGGCGGCCCAGGTGAGCCAGTCATCTGGCACGCCAGCTATAGACACACCGGCGAGTGTGGTGTCACCACGC
>DASUBC010000625.1:0-4436 GCA_035763465.1 Thermomicrobiales bacterium | reverse complement strand
GCTCTACCACTGGCTTGGCACCGGCGAGGAGCCGCGTCGCGCGGGCCAGCGCCACAACCTGATCGTGCCCTACGGCGTCTATCGCTGCGCCGATGGCGCGGTCAACTTCGCCGTGCAGAACGATCGCGAGTGGCGGCGCTTCTGCGCGGGCGTGCTGGCCGCTGCCGCGCTGGCTGATGCGCCGTGCTACGCGACGAACGCCGAGCGGCTGCGACACCGCGCGGACCTGGAGGCGCTGATCGAAGCGAACTTCGCAACGCGGCCGGTGGCCGACGTGATCGCCGCGCTCGACGCGGCGGGCATCGCGAACGGGCGCGTGAACGACGTGCCGGCGGTCGTCGCTCATCCGCAGCTGGCGGCGCGCGGGCGCTGGACCGAGGTTGACAGCCCGGCCGGGAAGTTACCGGCGCTGCTGCCGCCGCACAACCTGCACGACATATCCCCAGCGATGGGGCCGCTGCCGGCGCTGGGCGAGCATACCGGCGCGGTGCTGGCCGAACTCGGCTACGATGCGGCGGCGATCGCGCGACTGGCGCCTGATCAGCCGGCTGCTGCGCGACGGCAGTAGGGCCGACCCGTCGAGTCGCCCGGTTTCGGTGCTGTTCCTCGCGTTGGATGGCAGCCAGCCTTGATGTAACGGCGCGCCAATCAGATTGCCGGCGACGCTGACTTGCTCCCTACGCTCGTGTGTAGCCGATCACACGTCCTCACCCGCGCTTTTGCTACCACGCCGGCAACGTTCCCAACAACGCCTCGCAAAGTCGCTGGCTATCTCGCACGTAGTGCTAAATGCAGCGCGTCGCCACCACGGTTAGAACTTTCTTCGTTCCCCAGCATTGCTTCTCATGTCGGTACGGTGTTCGACACCGCTGCTGCCGAACCGCGACACGAGCGGAGCCGCTTATGCCTACCACGAGGAGGAAGATAGCGATGGCGCGGCGAACACTGGCCTGCCGTCTGTGCAGTCTCTGCGTCGTCATCCTCGTCATGGCCTGCGGCCACACCGCGACCCCGGTGGCGCGTGTGAGTGAACGACCGCCCATTGTGCCGGCCTCCCCCGCCGCGCCAGCCACGCCCCAACCCGCGACGCGGCTGACCGATGCCCTCCCTTTCCCAGAATATCCCGAAGCGAGAATTATCGCGCGCGTGTTACACGGTGATCCGTTGATCATCGAGGTTTTCGAGGAGCGCCCCCGCTGGTCAGATAATGAGATGACATTCGGCGTCCGCTCGCAGCTCTTTGTGGTGAGAAGTGAAGCGCCGAAACTGGCGACGCTGCGCTTCGGCGAGCTGATCACGGCGCGGCTCTACCGCTTCGAGTATGATGCCGGCGAGCTCGCGCTTGGTGAGGCGATCACCGACATCGCGCCGGTGGTTGGCGCCGTCCAGTACGCCGACCCGCCCGCGCCGCCCTTCAACAATCGCAGCGGCACGCTGATCAAATACGTTCCGCTCCCCACGAATACTTCGGGATACCTGCTCATCTTCAATGATGGGCACACGATCTACCGGGATCGCTACGGTGACAGCTGCCCCGACATGCAACTCGATCGTCACGCCCTTGATGCGCTGCGGGCTGTGTTCGCACAGGCGCGTTTCAATGACCTGGCGAGCGACTATACGGTGTCGGACTACGACTCGTCGCTGCTCCTCATCGCTGATCGCTATCAGGCCGTGCGTCTCACGGCGGACCTGCGCGCGGTCGAGCCGGTGACGGCGGCGCTCGACACACTGATCGCCAACTGCCGCAGTCGCGCTACCTCGACCATCACCTATATGGCACGCCTTACGGTCAGAGATTGGGCGTACGCATCGTTGATCACCCCCGACAGCGTGTATAACACGCGCCTGTCGCCCGATCGGAAAGCAGCCCTCGCCCAGGTCACGCCCACGCCCGAGTTTCGCGAAGAGCTACAGCACTCGGTCTACCGCTACAAGGGCAAACTGTACGGCGTCGGGTTCGGGTCCTGCTCCGATGGGACGGCGGGCACCTGGGGATGTTTCGATGCCGTCGAATACGTCTTCGGTGCTCACGGTCCTCGCCGATATTGGCTCTGGCCTCAGAATCTCGGCATCCATCTGTGGGATGTGCCGCCGGGTGGTCTGGACCTCCCAGCGGCCGAATACCCCGCCCATCAGTCGTTCTATGACACGCTCTTTGCCTCGGAGGACTCTGTGTACTATCTCGAAGGTGAGTTCCTGTACCAGCGGGTTATCGTACATCAGCACTAAACGAGGGGCTGCTCTGGTGGCGGGCATCCTCGCTGCCCGCCACCGTGTTGTTCGATACCCCGTTCACGGTTCATGCGTGGGGTTACGAGCAGCCAGACCGTCCAGGCGTGACTCATCCGGATCAGGGTCTCGTCCCAACAGCGGTGACGATCCGGTCCTCCGGCACAGCGGGCACGCCACTCCACTCGCGGGTGAGTTGCACGTCCGCGAAGCCAGCCGCCTGGTACAGCGCCCGCACCTCGTCGTGCGTATACCAGCGGGTCGCTGGGGAGCGGCGGATCGTCTCCGCCGCCAGCGCCTGGCCGTCGCGGCTGACCTCGTAGTGGTCCTCCGTGTGCTCCAGCCGCGCCGCCGGGTCGTACCAGGCGCGCGACCAGTGCCGCACGATCGCCCCATCCTCCGGACGGACCCGCTCGCGGGGCGTGGGCCGCGACTGCTCCAGCGGGTCGCCCGCCCGCCAGAGCACCATGAACGGCATCGCCAGCGCGCCGCCCGGCAGCAGATGGTCGGAGAAGCGGCGCATCGCGCTCTGTGCTTGCTCAATGTCGGTGAGGAGTTGAAAGCTGCTGGAGGGCGCCAGGATCGTGCGGTAGCGGCGCGGTAGGTCGAGGGTCTCCATCGCCTGCTGGTAGAGCGTCGGGTTCAGCCCGCGCGCCGCCGCCTTGACCCGGCACAGATCAAGCATTTCCGGCGAAAGGTCTACGCCGTCAATATCAATGCCCTCGGCCAGGTAGTCGAGCAGCAGGCGGCCGGTGGCGCAGCCCACGTCGAGGGCGGGCTGCCCGTGGCGCGTGATTACCTCACGAAAGGTCGCGCGGTCGCCCCAGTGCGAGGTGTCCCCGCGCAGCAGGTCCCAGGTGGTCGCCTTGAGTCCCCGGTATTCGTACTCGGTCTCGTCCATCGGTCACACCATCCTCGTTGCCGATGTTGATTCACGCCCGAACGAACTGCTGTAATGCCATCACAGTATCCTCCTTTCTCCCGCCGGCTATATGACAGGTGTGTTGTACCGCACTCAGCGGGTGGCCTGGGCGGCTTCGGGGCTGGCGGCGCGCGCGCCGGTCGCCAGCGCGTCGCCCACCCCGCCAGGCGCCAGTTGGAGATTGTCCAGGTAAATCGTGCTGAGGTCGTGGCCGGATTCGTTGCGGAGTTGCACTTCGTAGGCTATGGCATTGTCCGGGTTCAGGTCGCTCATTGGGACGGCCAGGCGCAGCCAGCCATCACCCAGGTCGGCCAGCACCTGGGCCTGGTCGAGCGGAATCGCCTGAATAGTCTGGCGATCGGCCAGGGATGTCAGTTGCACCACGAAGTCGGCCAGCGGTTGCCCCTGCGAATTGAACGCCCACTCCAGGCGCGCGTAGCCAGCGGTGGTGAAGCCATCATCGCGGCCGATGTCGAGGCCGCCCCAGGAGCCGAGCGCGAGGGCGTACGCGCAGCGGCCCGCAAACGCGTGCTGCGAGTCGCACGGATTCTTCGCGTTCGCGCCGAACGTCCCGTCCCAGAAGGGCGGCGCGATCTGATCGCCGTAGAGCACGAGCGCGCCCGCCTGACGGTCGCTGCCGCCCCCTGGCGCCGCGAGCGCCGCGGGCGTTGGGTCCGGCGCGGTGGGTGCGTCAGCCGGCGCGGCGAGCGGGGCCGGGCCGAGCTGGGCGAGGTGATCGTGCAGCGCCTGGCCCATTGTCGAGGGCGTGCCATCGTAATCGGTGATCAGCACGGGACCATCGCAGCGCCCCCAGGTGTTCCAGGCCCAGCCCAGGTAACTGGCCCCGCGCGCATCGAGCCACGGCAACACCTGCTCCAAAAAGCCGGTGCCGCAGTCGTCCTCACCCAGCTCGCCCGCGACCAGGGGCACGTTGGCCGTCGGAATGCCGACCTTCGCGTCCCAGGCCGCCGCGTTCGGCAACTTGGCGAAGTTGTAGGTATGCCAGGATGCGGCCAGGTTGCCGGTCAGGTCGCGCGGCGCATAGGCGCCGTATTGTGAGAGCGAGTTGGCGTACTGCACGCCGCCAAGCAGAATGACGTTCGTGGCACCCGTGCCGCGTACGATGTCCACCAGCTCCTGCATCCCGGCGGCCTGGTAGTCCAGGCCGGTGCAGGCGCCGCCGTCGCGCCAGCAGCGCCAGGCTTCGGGCGTGTCGTGGTTGGTGTCAGGGTATGGTTCGTTGTAGAGGTCGAACAGCACCGCCCCGTCGCCGGCATAGGCG
>DASUBC010000624.1:0-2407 GCA_035763465.1 Thermomicrobiales bacterium | reverse complement strand
GAGCGCCAGCAGCGGCAGGTCACAGTACCGGCCGATGCCGCGTTCAGCCTCATACTGCCGCGCCTGCTCATGGACAGTCCACACCACTTCGCGCGCTGCCCGCTTGAGCGTCCCGCCCCGGCCGCTCCGCTCGAAGATCAGATAGTCATCGCGCGCGGTCAGCCCGTTGTGCTTGATCACCTGGACGATCTCATCGTCAACGAAGCGGCCATCGTGCGGCGCCAGCGCGGCGTGTTGGTCGGCTGTTAACGCGCCCATCGCCCGAAAGACCTGTTGCTGACAGCGCCGGTCGTCACCGTGGTTCGGAATCGGCACGCCAGTGTGCAGCAGGAACTCGTAGCACCAGGTATGGAAGGTCGCCACTTCGACATTCGGCGGCACACCGCCACAAAGTGTCTGGATCATCTGTGTAACTGTGCGAGCCAGCAGCCGGTTGTAACAGAGATAGAGCACGCGCTCGGCGCCAGCCCCAGGTAACGCTGGCTGGCGGGCCAGTGCCAGCAAACGATGTACCGCCACCGCTGTCTTGCCTGTACCTGCGCCGCCCTTCACCAGCAATAGGCCGCGCACGTTGAGATTCACGAGCCATTGCTGCTCTGGATCGAGATAGGCGAGGTAGCGTTCCACTCCCTGAGCGAGCATCGCGCGAAACTGCTCGGCCGCGCGCAACGCCAGTGGCGCATCCTCGTCGCGCTGCACTGCCGGCAGCGTGCCAGCATACGCCGACACCGGCACGCCGCGCCTGACTTCTTCGACCTGTGCGAGCATCGTCGGGATGCGCGCCAGATTGCGCGTTACCCAGTTGTACGCCTCGTCGTGGTTGCTATCGAAATGGAGCAGACCGAGTTCGGTCTTTGACAGCGCCACCAGAATCAGGCGGCACGCCCGCGTCAGCCGCGCCGATAGCACGGTGTACTTGCCCGCGCGCGTGAGCGTTTCGAGATTCAGGCCGGGGCTGCGCGGATCGCTGAAGAGGCGCTGCACGCACTCATCCAGATGATCGAGCAGCACCCTTTCGTGCCGCCGCTTATCCAGTTCCTTCTTGCAGTTACCCAGCAGCCAGATGCGGTCCACGCGCGTAATCAGACCAATGCCCTCTACGCCCGGCATCGCCATCCTCCTCTTGCCGACCACCGCGCCACTTTAGTAGAGCATGTGCCGCGATTGTAGCCGCTCCGCTGTTCGTGGGCAAGCGAGTAGAGAGTAGGGAGTAGAGAGTTGCTCGGCACTGGCATTGCGCTAGCAGTCAGACACCGTGCTGATAATGAGGAACTCTCTACTCTCTATTATTTTGCGCCACCCCGCCCTCCATGCTAGCATCGCGGCGCGCGTGTCACTGGCGACCTACGCACAGGGGAAGGGGCTGATGAGCACACAGGCGATTGACTGGGACGAGGTCTTTGCCGCCGTTGAGGCGAAGGAAGAGACGCTACTGGCGCGGCTGCGCGCCATCCTGCGCGTGGACAACTGCATTCCGCCCGGCTGCAACTACGATACGCTGGTGAACCTGGTCGAGCCGCAGTTCCAGCAGTTCGGCTTCGCCACCGAGCGCGTCGTCATTCCGGAAGAGTTCTGGCGCGCGATTCCACTGCCGCTGGAGGGCGAGCGGGTCAATCTGGTCGCGACGAAGAAGAGCGGCAAGCCGCCGCTCAGCATCTACGCGCACATGGATACCGTGCCGATCGAAGAGGGCTGGGACTACGACCCCTTCGGCGGCGAACTGCACGACGGCCGCGTCTACGGGCGCGGCGTAGCTGACATGAAGGGCACGATCGCCTCGCTGCTGACGGCGGCGGAGGTCATGCATGACCTGGGTCTGGAGCCGGTCTGGGACCTGACCGCCTGCCTCTGCACCGACGAGGAAATCGGCGTCTACCCCGGCATCTGGCATCTCTGCAAAGAGGGCTACGTGCAGGCGCCGATGCTCTGTCTGGAGGGCAGCCAGGACCCCGTCCTGCGCCTCGGCTCGAATGGCGCGGTGGATGTGACGATTACGGTCAAGGGCCGGTCCTGCCACTCCGGCGCGAACTATCTCGGCGTCAACGCCATCGAGGAGATGGTTCCGATCATGGTCGAATTGCTGGCCTTGAAGCAGGAGGTCGAGGCGCGGCGGTCGGCGCTGCCGCTCGCCCCCGCGCCCGGCGCGCCCGACCACCTGCGCCCGATGTTCAATCTCGACATCATCCACGCGGGCGTGAAGTCGAATATTGTGCCGGCCACTTGCACGCTCATCGTCAACCGCCGCTTCATCCCCGAAGAACGCTATGAGGACGTGGAGCAGGAGATTCGCGCGGCGGTAGAGCGTGGCCGGGCCAAGAGCAAGGCGCTCGGTGTCGAGGTCTCCTTTATGAAGGCGTACCCCGCCTACCGCCAGAGCGCCGACCATCCGCTGGCCCAGAAACTGGTT
>DASUBC010000623.1:0-6136 GCA_035763465.1 Thermomicrobiales bacterium | reverse complement strand
TCGTATGCCGCGAAGACACCGCCGGGCCGCAGCAGGCGCGCGACCTCCGCCAGCGTGCGCTCCGGTTCCATCCAGTGGAACGCCTGGGAGCAGGTGACGATGTCGGCCGTGCCTGCCGGCAGGCCGGTGTCCTGGGCGTAGGCATCCAGGAAGTGGACGGATGCCAGCCCACGCGCGCCAAGGCGCTCCTCGGCAACCTGGCGCATCGTGGGATTCGGTTCGACGCCGACGACCGTCTCGGCGTGCTCGGTCCACAGGAACGTAGACAGGCCGGTCCCGCTGCCCAGGTCAACCACCAGGCGTGGCCGGGCCACGCCAGCATACTGTGTCAGGAGGGCCACCAGGGCGACGGGCGGCTGCGGCCGGTAGCGTTCGTAGCGTTCGGCGAAGCCTGGATGGGTATAGCCCGACTGGGCGATGATGACATCGTCCGGCGACGCGGGCATCGGACATCCTCCTCGCTGAGTGCGAGCAGCCCAGTACGTGCGACGAGGCACAACGCTGACGATGCGCTCCCGCGCCAGCCGGCACGCTGGTGGGAGCAGCGTTGACTATCGAGACGCCTGGCGTCCCGCGTGCATCATACTCCGGCTGGCCGGTGCGTGGTTAGCGAAGACGCTCCAGGATCACGACCGGAATCTGGCGCGTGGTCTTGCGCTGGTAGCCGGCGAAGCTCGGCATCAGCGCCGCCTGCTGGTCGTACAGGCGTGTGCGCTCCGGCTCCTGGGCGACCATCGCCCGCGCCTGGAATGTCTCAGTCCCCAGTTCGACCGTCACGACCGGATTGGCGACCAGATTGTGATACCAGGCGGGGCTGGTCGGCGCGCCGCCCATCGAGGCGATGACGACAAGGCGGTCGCCGTCGGTGGTGTGGACCAGCGGCGTGGTGCGGCGTTGCCCGCTCTTCGCCCCGGTAGTAGTCAGGAGCAGCAGGGGACGGTTGGCGAACGGGCCGGTGGTTCGGCCACCGTTGGCCCGGAACTCCGCAATCAGCTGCTCGTTGAATGACTGAATTTGCGCTGTGCTCGACATCGTTGCTCCTTCTCACGACAACTCGATCAGCCTGCGGATCGCAACGCCGCGCTAACCGGACTATTCCCCACTTCCGACGCGCGCTGGCACGCACGCCAGCGCGCGTCGCCAGCCGCCGGCGCACTCTGCCTGTGACTTGCTCATGATGGCGCAAGGATTGTCGGTGTTGCGGGTGGCATCTGGAGACGGGAAGATGGGGCTGACCGGACAAGGCAATTCCGCGCTGGGCGCGGTCTCCGCTTCACCCAGAGGCGGTAGCGAGCAGAGCCGGCCGGCAGTGGTGTTAGATGTAGTCGGTGCTCAAGAGGCCGTGTTGCGCGGCCAGCCCGATCGCGGCGGCGGTATTGGCGACGCCCAGTTTCTCCAGAATGCGTGCCCGGTGGTTCTCGATGGTTTTGGTGCTCAAGCCCAGGCGCTGGGCGAGCTCTTTGCTGGTAGAGCCTTCGGCCAGCAGGTTGAGCACCTGGCGCTCGCGCTCGGTCAGCATGGTGGCGCGCTGTTCACGGGTCGGCCCGAAGCGCAAGTGGCTCATCAGGCGGCGCGTGAGCGCGGGTGACAAGACCAGCCCTCCTGCCGCGACCGCCCGAATCGCCGCCGGCAGTTCCGGTGCGGCGGCCTGCTTCAGCAGGTAGCCGTCGGCTCCGTGTTCAACGATCCCCTGGATGTGCTCGTCGTCGGCATACATGGTCAGAATGAGTACGCGCACGCCGGGGCGGCTGTGTTTGAGCCGGCGCGTCAGTTCGAGGCCGGGGATATCCGGCAGGCTGAGATTCATGACGACAACGTCAACTGGCCCACCAGGGGCGTCGTCGGCAGCTAACCGTTCAAAGGCGCGCAGGCCATCCTGGCCGTTCTCCACAGCCGCGACCACTTCGATATCGGGTGTGGCGTCGAGGATCAGTTTGACCCCTGCGCGGAGGAGGCCGTGCTCTTCGATAACCAGCACACGAATCTTCGCGATAGCCATAGCGCTCCCTCCTCATGGCTGGTGGGATTGAGCGTCATGGAACGGCAACTGCCGTGCCCCCGGCGCTGCTGGCCTCCCACGATGGGCGTCGTGCGCGCCTTAATGAGTAACGTTTCCGAGCGCCTACCGGCGCTCAGGAATGCAGGGCGTGAGTTATCCGACATCCGCACGATACCATGCTTCGGATCACCCTGTCTAGGGGGAAACCACCACCATCGCGCCGCCATTAGTACTTTTCCCTGCGTCGGAGTAGGCTTTCTGCTCACCTCGCACGGCGAGGCTCCGCGACGTCGCCGGCGGTGCAACCGAGACGCACGTCTGGTGGTAACCTGGCCTGACGCCGTGCGTTGTGAGAAATATGCCGGCCTGTGGTAAGCGCGGCCGATCGCGGAGGAGGCTGGATGGCAACGACGGAGACTTCGGCGGCGGTCGCGCCGTTCGAGGCGATTCCTACGGTACGCCTGGTTGAACATCATGAGCGCGAGCTGCCGCGCTGGCTCGCCAGCATGGCGCTCGAACATGGGCCGATCTTTCGCGTCATCTGGAACCCGCATCATGCCTGGCAT
The DNA here is from genome assembly GCA_035763465.1 of Thermomicrobiales bacterium. Classification (GTDB taxonomy): domain Bacteria; phylum Chloroflexota; class Chloroflexia; order Thermomicrobiales; family CADCWN01; genus DASUBC01. The sequence continues at coordinate 3,571 of DASUBC010000623.1, read as the reverse complement.
CCCATCTATCTGGTCGGCCCGGAGGCGAACAAGTTCGTCCTACACACCGGCCGCGAACATTTCAGTCACGACCTCGGCTGGACGCCGCTCGTCGGCGAGATTCTTGGGCACGGCCTGCTGAACATGGATGGCCCCGAGCACGACCGCCACCGCAAACTGCTCAATCCGGCTTTCACGGTCGCCTACATGACGCGCTATCTGCCGGTGATGAACCGGGTCATCGCCGAGCGCACGCGCGAATGGGCCGCGCGCGACGAGATCGATCTACTGGAGGAGACGCGCAAGATTACCTTCGACGTCGCCGCCGAAACGCTGGTCGGCCTGCACACCGGCGCGGAAGTTGACCAGTTGCGCGAGTTGTTCTATGCCCTGCTCTACTCGCCCGACTTCGATCCCGCGACGATGACCTGGGACGCCTATCACCACGAACGCCAGCTGCCCGTGCGCGATCGGCTGGCGAACCTGTTGCTGCGCCTGGTCGCCGAGCGCCGGCGGCGGCCGACCGACGACACGCTCGGGCTGATGGTCGCCGCGCGCGACGAAGAGGGCCGGGCGCTCAGCGACGAGCAGCTGCTGGCGCATGTGAACATTCTGCTGGTTGCCGGGCACGAGACGAGCACGACGATGAGTGCCTGGCTGCTCTATCTGCTGGCGGTGCATCCGGCGTATCGCGCGCGAGTACACGAGGAACTGGCACGTCTGCTCGGCACGAGCGATCAACCGATCGGCCTGGACGCGATCAAGGCGATGCGCGTGCTGCAAAATGCCCTCAGCGAAGCGGGCCGCCTCTATCCGCCGGTCGGCAACGCGCCGCGCGGGGTGGTGTCGGACTTCGTCTTCGGCGGCTATCATGTGCCGGCCGGGGTGCGCGTGCGGTACTCGATCGCGGCCGGCCACTGGCTACCGACTATCTTCCGCGATCCCGGCACGTTCGACCCCGACCGCTTCGCGCCGCCGCGCGAGGAGGACAAGCAGCATCCTTACGCTCTCGTGCCCTTCGGCGGCGGCCAGCGCATCTGCATCGGCGTCAACTTCGCGCAGGTGGAGATCAAGGCGCTGGCCGCGCATGTCCTCCGCCACTACACCATCGAACCCATCCCCGGACAGGACATTGTCCACCTGTACGACCCGACGATGGCCGCGCCCTGGCAGGGTATCCGGGTCGTAGTGGGTAAGCGGTAGGAAGTAGGGAGTAGAGAGTAGAGAGAATTCCTCAACATCGGCGCTGCGCTAAATTGCTAGCACATTGCCCCTGGCGAGTGGCTCTCTACTCTCTACTCTCTACTCTCAACTCGTCCAGCCAGCGTTCGTCCTCGGCGGTCAGCGGCGCGGTCGTCAGCAGGTCGGGCCGGTGCGACAGGGTCCGGCGTAGCGCCTCGCGCCGCCGCCAGCGCGCGATGGCGGCGTGGTGACCGCTGAGCAGCACCGGCGGCACCCCGAGGCCGCGAAACTCCGCCGGCCGCGTGTAGTGCGGCCCTTCCAGTAGCCCGCCGGTGTGTGATTCTTCGGCGGTCGAGGCCGCGTCAATCACGCCTGGCAGCAGGCGTGTGACCGTGTCCACCACGACCATCGCGGCCAGTTCGCCGCCAGTCAGCACATAGTCGCCGATGGAGAGTTCGTCGGTCACGATCAGGTCGCGCACCCGCTCGTCAAAACCTTCGTAGTGGCCGCAGATCAGCGCCACGCGCGGTGCGCGGCATAATTCCTCCGCGACCCGCTGTGTAAAGAGCCGCCCGGCCGGCGACAACAGTATTACGGGCGTCGCGCCGAGGTCCGCCCCCAGCGTCTCCTCGACCGCCGCGACGAGCGGCGGCGCTTGCAAGACCATGCCAGCGCCGCCGCCGTAGGGAGTGTCATCTACGGTGCGGTGGCGGTCGGTGGCATACGCGCGCCAGTCGTGCAGCGCAATCTCAACCAGCCCGCGCTCGCCCGCCCGCTTGACGATACTCTCGCTCAGCGGCCCGGTGAACATGCCGGGGAAGAGGGTGAAGATGTCCCAGCGCATACGTCCCTTCGGGAGTTGCAGGTTCCAGGTTACAGGTTGCAAGTTGTTTGAAGGAGAAGCAGTGCCTTATCCCCAAGAAACCTGCAACCTGTAACCTGGAACCTGTAACTTGCCTCTACATCGGCTGTCAGCGATTAAAGAGGTACCGCGCCTCGACGCCGCTATACTGGCCGTGCGCGACGATGCTGGTGGCGGCGGCCGGGATGGCGTTCCAGTCGGCGGTGTCAAGCAGCCAGTCCAGGCTGCCGTCGTCCAGCGCGTCGGTGCGGCCGATCCAGACCGCCCGGCCATCGGGCAGGTTATACCAGAGCATCACCGGCTCGTTCGGCGTGAAGGCGGCGCGGGCGGTCGTGCGAAATCCCCCTTGCTCCTGGGCGCCGATCAGCAGGGCGACCGCGGGCGCGGTGGTCGTCTCGTTGCTGTCGCCGACTGCTACCGCGACGTTGTTCGCCAGGCCGCCGCCGCCGCCCTGGTAGGTCCGCAAGAGCGCCTGCACTTCGTCGGGGTGGTCGGCGACGAAGCCCTGCACCTGTGGATCGCTGGCGAGCGCCGCGCCGGTCAGTTCGGGGGGCGGCGTGCAGTCAATATCCTTGCAGACGAAGGTATCGGGCGCGATGTTGGTCCAGGCCAGCATGGTGTTGAAGGTCAGGTCCGCGCCGGTGGCGGCGTCTACCGCGAAGGTTAGCGTGACGGTCTTCTGCTGATCCGGGCCAACTGGACCAAATGAGACGACCACGACCCGATTCGTTGTATCAACCTCCTGCACCCAGGCGCGATGCTGGTCGTCCGGCGCCAGGACCCCGACATCAGACGACGTGAAGTCGAGTAGGCGCAGGCCCGCCGGGTAGGTTGTGTAGGTGCGGACGCTGCCGGCCGTGCCGGTGACCGTGTTGGTTGAGTCGTTGGTGGCCCGGATCGTCAGGCGCAGCGTGTCTCCCTGGCGCACCTGAGTGTTCGGACTGAGCGCCTGGCCCGGCCAGACGCGCGGGATGCCCGGCGTCGGGCGCGAGCAAGCGGTCGCCAGCACCACGACAGTGACCAGCAAGGCTGTCAGCCCGAATCCGCGCCAGTGTCGCCATTGCCAGATATTCGCGAGACTCCGCATCCCACCTCCTGGGTTAGTAGCCTGCCGCGTGGCCGCCGCGCCGCGAATCGGCCGCGCCGACCAGCGCGCCGGTTGCGGCGTCGCGCATAACGGCTTGCACCGAGCCGACGTGCCAGTTGAAGTCGCCCAGCGGGCTGACTTCGATGCCCAGCGCCTTCAGCCCGTCGAGCGTTGCTTGCGGCAGGCGCGTTTCGGTCGTCAGCCGGCCGATGTTCCAGACTGGCCGTGGCCCTTTCGCCTCACGGTCGAGCCGGAAGCGCGGCGCCTCGATCGCCTCATCAAGACTCATGCCATACCCCAGCAGATTGAGCAGTATCAGGGTGACATAGGGCGGCGGATAACTGGGCGTGCCGAGTCCGAGCCACGGCACACCGTCGCGCAGCGCCAGCACCGCCGCCAGCGGCGCGACGATGCGCCGCCCCGGCCCGACCGCCACGCCAGGAAAGCCGTTGCCGGTGTTG
>DASUBC010000622.1:0-4309 GCA_035763465.1 Thermomicrobiales bacterium | reverse complement strand
GCGGGCGGCATACCGCCTGCCAGCGCCACAATCTCCGGGTCGGCGAGCAGTTTGCTGACGCTCGGCAGTGCCCGCAACGCGGCCCGGCCAGCCTCATCATCGCGTTGCCGCCCCTGCTCCCCGGCCGCCATCCACGCCCCTCATCCTCACCCAACCAGCCACGCTCATTGTAGCAAGGCCGGTGAGGAGATGATGGAAGCCCCTCAGCCCCCAATGCTGGGGGGAGTAACCCATATTAACGCCGGGGCTAGCTGCCAAGCACTGCGCCGAACCAGCGTGCTCCCCCAGCATTGGGGGCTGGGGGGCGAAACCGTCGCTTCCTTACGACTTCTGGCGCTGCTCCGGGTCCGCCGTCACGCCCAGCGCCGTTGCCAGGTCAATCTGGTGGTCCTGCTCCTGGGCGACAATCCCGCGCAACACTTCCGCCAGCGCATACTCGCCCAGCCCTTCGGCCTGCTTGATGCGCTCGCGATAATTCCGCACGGTATCGTCTTCCGCGTGCAGGTCGAACCAGAGCATATCTTCGTTCTTCTCGGAGACCTGGACTTCCTTTGGCTGGTGGACAGGATACTCACCGAAATAATCAAGCTGCTTCGAGAGCTGGATCGCGTGGTCGAGTTCCTCGTGGGCGTGCTTTTCCAGTTCCGCCGCGATTTGCTGGTATTGCGCCCGGTCGAGTTTCTGACTGTAGATGACGTACTGGATAATCGCCTTGTACTCGCGCGCCAGGTCGTCTTGCAGCCCCTGAATCAACGTCTGTTTCGTCGTGGTTGCCGTGGCCATCCTTGCCTCCTTTGGCTTGCCCGCATCATCACCAATCTGAACCCGCGCTCAGGCGTCACCGGCTCATATAACGGGCTAGCGCAGGAGCGATGCCAGGAGGGTCAACAGCAGGGCTGAGTTTCGTCAGCACTCCGTAATCTTTCCACAAGCAACCGATCACACCTTTGCAAGAAGCGCTGGCTATGCTGGAAGAGCCGTGCCGCACGACCATCATGACCGGCGCGCTGCTGGCGACGCGATCGCGGGACGTGCAGCACTGAACCGGCCGGCTGTACCATGTCGTAGTCTATGCAGAGGTCTCCGGTGTCGTCGTGGCGGTAGCCGACGAGCATCCCTGAAAGGAGCCTTCCTGATGCCCCGGTTCGACTGGCGAGCGCGGCGCTGGCTGCCATGCGCGCGGCAGGCTGCTCCTTTCGTTGTGGCCGCGCTCCTGCTGGCGCTCGGCTACGGGTGGCACGCAGCGGGCGTGGCACATCAGGCCAACTACCAGGACTACGGTTTCCAAAACCTGAACTACTCCGATATCATCTGGCTCTACCTGCGCGACAGTGGCGCCCAGCATCACCGGCCCTATCTCGATTATCCGCTCGAATATCCGCCGCTGACAGGCGGCCTCGCGTATCTCCTCGGCTTCGCGCCGGCTCTCCGGGCCTACTTCGCCCTCACCTACGGTGTGCTGGCCGCCGGCGCGCTGCTGGCTATCGCCGCGCTGGGGCGGCTGCCGGGCGCGCAACGCTGGTATCTCGCGGCGGCGCCCGCGCTGCTCCTGTACACCGGCCTGAACTGGGACCTGGCGGCAGTCGCGCTGACGGCGCTGGCGCTCGTCGCCTACCAGCGCGGACACGACCGCTGGGGCACGCTGGCGCTGGTGACCGCCGTCTGGTTGAAACTATTCCCGATCGTCTTTCTGGCGGCGATTCTGCTGGAGCGCGTGCGTGCGCGCCGCATTCGCGCGGCGGTCGAGATTGGCGCGCTCTTCGCGCTCGGCAGCGCCGCGATCAATGTGCCGCTGGCGCTGGTCAACGTCCGCTACTGGGGACGCTTCTTCACCGCCAACAGCGGCCGGCGGCCCGAACCAAGCCTCTGGACGCTGCTGCCGCGCCTCACAACTCCACAGGTCAACGCCGCCAGCCTGGCGCTGCTCGCAGCCGGGGCAGTGCTCATTGCGGCGCTGGCGCTGCGCTCGCGCGGCGCGGTCACGCTGCCCGCCGGGGCGCTGCTGTTGCTCTGGTGGCTCTTCAGTAACAAGGTCTACTCGCCGCAGTATGCCCTCTGGGTCTTCCTGGCGCTCGCTCTCCTACGCCCCACCTGGGTCTACTGGCGGGCCTTCGTGCTGTTCGACCTCGCCTATTACTACGCCTCGTTCCAGGTGCTCTACATGAATCGCTTCGATAACGCCGTGCTTACCGGCTGGGAACTCCGGCACCTGATCGCGCCGCTCGTCGTGGTACGCCTGGTCTTGCTCGGCGGCTTCGTCGCCTGGGGCGCCGTCTGTCTCGCCCGGCAGGGAATACCGCTCGCCTGGCCCGCCCGGCAGCTGCGCCGCTGGCATTCGCCGGTGCAGACCGGCGCACCACCATTTGCGCCGGTCGCGCCGGCCCATGCGCTCACGGAGCCGCTGCCAGACGCCGACTGACCGCTATTGCTGTTGACGTTATGGCAGGTCCGGTCTGTGGGCCAGCGTCAGCAGGCTGCTGGACAGCCTGCCAGCGAGGTCGTCGTCTGCCTCGCGAATCTCACCGAGCAGGTGCGTTGTCGCGACACCGAGCGCCCGCTGGAATTCGGCCGGCGTCAGCGCCCGCACCAGCGCGCCCTCGAACGGCGCTGTCACCTCACGGGGCAACCCATCCACCCCTTTCGCATAGACCGCCGTCTGCCCATAACGCAGGCAGGCCAGCGCGAGCGCATGATCGCGGACGCCGCTGATCCAGTACTCAGCCTGCCACCACTGCCGCCGTTCGATCGCGGTTCGCGCGTGCAGCACATGGTGCCAGGCCAGCCCGATCAGGTGATCGCGGTTCGGCCCCGGAGCGATTGGGCGCTCGCGCGCCGCGCCGAACACCGGCCGAAAGTGCGGTCCACGCGCGCCGAACTCGGCGGCAGGCGTGAACGCCAGATCGACCTCCAGGCACGCGGGGAGCAGGAAAGCGCGATAGATCGCGGGGCCGGCCCGGAGGTCGAAGTGATGCAGCGCGCCAAGTTCCTGGTACAGAAACGCGCTCCACTCGCCCAGGACGCTCTCGATCGGATTCCCCACCGCGACGCCGAAGAAGAGGTCAATGTCGGACCACCGATCTGCCGCGTCGTGCGCGGCCGAGCCGGTGATCGCCGCCCCCGTGATGCGCCCATCCGCGCGTGCCCGGTCGAGCAAACGCTCCCGTAACTGGTCGCGATCAGCCGCCGTAAACATCGCCTACCTCATCAGCTGTGTTGCGCGGGTATAGCCCTCACCCCGCCGCCCGCGGGCGGCACCCCTCTCCCGCGTTGCGGGAGAGGGGACCGGCGAACAGAGTGAGCCAGGGGTGAGGACCGTCCCCAATTGTGGCGTTGTGGCGGGGGACGTCGTGTTTTTCCTCTCAACTAGCCCGCAAGTGCCTGGGCGAGGTCGGCGATCAGGTCGTCCACATGCTCGATGCCGGCCGACAGGCGCAGCAAGCCATCGCCGATGCCGACGCGAGCGCGCTCTTTCGGCGTCAGGTCGCGGTGCGAGGCCAGCGCCGGGTAGGCCACGAGCGTGTAGACGTCGCCCAGGCTGGTGGCCGGCAGGCAGAGTGCGAGCCGGTCGAGCACCTGCTCGACCCGCTCGCGATCCGCGTCGCGTAGATTGAATGCCAGCATCGCGCCCCACGCCGCGCCGCCAAAGAGCCGCGCGGCCAGCGCATGGTCCGGGTGGTCAGACAGGCGCGGGTAATGCACCCGCGCGACCGCCGGGTGGCCGGCCAGAAAATCGGCGATAGCGGCGGCGTTCTGGCACTGGCGCTCGTAGCGCAGCGCCAGCGTCTTCAGCCCACGCAGCGTCAGCCAGGCTTCGGTCGGCCCCAGCACGCCGCCGGTCAGGCGGCTCACCGAGCGCAGCGTGCCGTCATAGTCCGGCCCGGCGATGACCGCGCCACCGAGCACGTCGCCATGCCCGCTGAGATACTTGGTCGTCGAATGGACCACCAGGTCTGCGCCATGCTCCAGGGCACGCAGCAGGATTGGCGGCGTGAAGGTGGCATCCACGACGAGTTGCGCGCCGCGCGCGTGGGCCAGGTCGGCCAGCGCCGGCAGGTCGGCGACACGCAGGAGCGGGTTCGACAGCGTCTCGACCAGCAGCACGCGCGCGTTGCCCTGGCTCAGCGCTGCCTCGGTCGCAGCGAGGTCGTTCGTATCCACGAACCGCACGTCAATGCCCTGCGGCATGAAGAGGTTTTTCAGCAGGCTCGCGCTCGCGCCATAGCAATTGCTGCTCGCGACGATGCGCTCGTCAGGTTCGACGCCGGTCGCCAGCAGCGCGGTATGCAGCGCGGCCATCCCCGACGCGCAG
>DASUBC010000621.1:0-4388 GCA_035763465.1 Thermomicrobiales bacterium | reverse complement strand
TCTATCGTCTACCGTCTAGTTCACCGCGCGGTCAGGCCACCGTCAATGGTCACCGCCGCGCCGGTCATGAACGCGGCCTCGTCGGCGGCCAGGTAGACCGCCAGATCGGCGACTTCGTCCGGCCGACCCATCCGGCCCAGCGGCTGCCGCGCGTGCAATTCCTTGACGGTCTCCTCTTTGGTGTCCTTATGGAAGCGATCCAGGTAGCCTTCGACAAAGGGCGAGTAGATCGTGCCGGGGCAAATCACGTTGCAGCGAATCCCCTTGTCCACGTAGTCCATCGCCAGCTCGCGCGAGAGCGCGATCACCGCGCCCTTCGTCGCGCAGTAGCCGAAGCGCCGCGCCACCGCGACCTGTCCCGCCACCGAGCCGATGTTGATGATATTGCCGCCGGCGGGCTGCTGTCGCAGCATCTGTGGCACCGCCGCCGCGCAGGTCAGGTAGGTGCCGGTGACGTTGACGGCGAAGAGCTTGTTCCACTCGTCGAGCGGCGTTTCCTCGATCGTGCCGACATAGCCGATGCCGGCGCAGTTCACCAGTACGTCCAGCCGCCCGAACTGCTCCACCGCCAGCGCCACCGCCGCTGTGGCGCTCTCTTCGCTCGTCACATCGAGTCGCGCGGCGACCGCCGCCTCACCCAGTTCCGCCGCCAGCGTCCGCGCGCCCTGCTCGTTCAGATCGCCGATGACGACCCGCGCGCCCTGCTCGACATACGCCCGCGCCGTTGCCGCGCCAATCCCCGACGCGCCGCCGGTGATCAGCGCCGCCTTGCCGTCCAGCCGGAATCGCCCGCTCATTTCGCCTCTCCCTGTCGCAGGTCGCAAGTCCACAGGTCACAAGTCTACAAGCCCATAAGCAGCGGTCAAGCGACTTGCGACCTGTAAACCTGCGACCTGCGACATTATCCCTCCACCTTCTCCGCTAAAAACGCGTCAAGTTCGGCGATGGCGACACGATCCTGGGCCATCGAATCGCGATCGCGCACGGTGACAGCCTGGTCGTCGAGCGTGTCGAAATCCACCGTCACGCAGAACGGCGTGCCGATCTCATCCTGGCGGCGGTAGCGCCGGCCGATATTGCCCGTTTCGTCATACTGCACGTTGTAGCGGCGCTTCAGATTACCCAGTATCTCGCGCGAAAGGTTGACCAGCGGTTCCTTCTTCGCCAGCGGCAGCACGGCCGCCGTGACCGGCGCGACTCGTGGCGACAGCCGCAGCACGACACGCGTGCCCTGGTTGTCCGGCTCCTCGTCGTAGGCGTCGAGCAGCAGGATCAGCATGATCCGGTCCAGCCCGGCCGCCGGTTCAACCACGTAGGGGACGATGTGCTCGCGCGTCTCCTCGTCAAAGAAGGACAGCGTCTCACCGCTCGCTTCGATGTGCCGGCGCAGGTCGTAATCGCCGCGCGAGGCGATCCCCTCCAGTTCGCCCCAGCCCCACGGGTAGCGATACTCGATGTCGGTCGTCCCGCGCGAGTAGTGCGCGCGTTCCTCGGCCGGCACGTCGTAGAAGCGCAGGTTGTCGGCGCGCAGCCCCAGGCCCAGATACCAGTCCAGCCGCGCCTGCCGCCAGTGCTGGAACCACTCGTCCTCCGTACCGGGGCGCACGAAGTATTCCAGTTCCATCTGCTCGAACTCGCGTGTGCGGAAGATGAAGTTCCCCGGCGTGATCTCGTTGCGGAATGACTTGCGTATCTGAGCGATCCCGAACGGCAACTTTTTCCGCGCGGTCTGCTGCACCAGCGCGAAGTCAATGAAGATGGACTGGGCCGTCTCCGGCGGCAGGTAGGCCACCGTCGCATCGCTCTCGACCACGCCGACGTAGGTCTTGAACATCATGTTGAAGTTGCGCGGGTCGGTGAACTGGCCGACTTCGCCGCAATTCGGGCAGGCGAGGTCGGGCGGCAGCGTCACCTTGCCGCCCGCGCCGACCACCGCGCCGGGCAGGGTGTCGGCGCGGAAGCGATTGTGGCAGTTGCGGCACTCGACCAGCGGATCGGTGAAATGTTCAACGTGACCCGACGCCTGCCAGACGCGCGGATTGGTGATGATCGCTCCTTCGAGGCCGACGATATCCTCGCGCTCGCGCACCATCGCGCGCCACCACTGCTCGCGGATGTTGCGGCGCATCTCGACGCCGAGCGGTCCGTAATCAAAGGCGTTGGCAAATCCGCCGTAGATTTCCGCGGCTGGGAAGATGAATCCGCGCCGCTTGCAGAGGGAGACAATCTGGTCCATCGTCACGTTGTTCTCTTCGCGAATCGTCATGGGTTGCTTCCTTTCGCTTGCTGGCACAGCCAGCGTGCTGCTCATGCTTCGGACGGCAAGCGGGGCGCAGCCAGCAACCGGCCGGTTCAAACCACCGGCGCGCCGCGCCCCCAGGTACCAGTGCCGGATCGACAATGGGCTGACAGCCACATCACAAACGCTCCCCAAACAAAAAGCCCCGCGTCCCAGGCTAGGGACGCGGGGCAGTACCCCACGCGGTTCCACCCTAGTTGACGCGGCGGCACGCCACCACGCCCACTCAAGGCTGCCGGCTCAAGAGCGCCTTCGTCACCGTGTCGCGGCGGGTGCTCGCAGCAACTGCCCCGTCTCTGACTCCGCGACCACCGCGCGAAACACCGTTCGCGCCGGCTGATGAGTACTTGTTCTCCGTCATTGCCGGCAGAGTTTGCATTGTCGGTCGCGCCCTTGCGGCGCGTGCTTCATTCTACACCGCAGGTGGAGGAGATGCCAGCGGGGACGTCCCCCTGAGCGGCAGCGCCTGCACACGGCGAGCACGCGTCTTCCAGGTGAAAATCGCCAGGCCCAGCAGCGCCGTGCCAACCAGCCAGGCCAGGCTCAGCGCGACGTAGCGCCACGGCATCATGTCGGTGAAGCCGCCCGCGACGACTACCTGCGTCGGTCCGAAGGTCGGGAACCACTTGATAAAGTCTTTGTTCGCCACCGGGTTGCCGTAGGGGTTCTGGAGAAACGAATCAACCAAACTCAGCATGATGATCAGGAAGAACCCCTCCAGTTCGCCGCGCACCAGGACGCCGAGCAACAACCCGATGCCGCCGTAGATCACGGTCGCGCAGCCAAAGCCGAGCCAGATTGCCGGCCAGTGGGGTGGCCGCCAGAAGGCGAGCAGCACCACGCTGGCGTAGAGCGACACCGCCACAGCGACCGCCACCAGCGCGGTCAGGCGGGCGAGGATCAACATCAGCTGCGGATAGCCGCACCGGATCAACCTGCGGTCGAAGCGGGTATTCTTGCGCGTCGCGCTGAAGAGCATGAACCCGACGATCAGGGTGATGGCGTTGATTCCCATTGACAGCAACGTCAGTTGATGGCCGTTGACCTGGATGAAGGCGCCGGTGGCCCGGAAGCGAAAAGCGAGCGGTGTGTTATCAACCAACCCACCGATCAGCGCATACCAGGCCGGCACAAAGAGGACGAGCAACAACAGCGCGAGGCGGTTGCGCGCCTGCTCGATCAGCATGAAGCGCGCTGCCGTCCAGTAGCGTGTCCACCAGTGCATCGCCATCACGATACCTGCCTCTCGTCAACGGCCGCCGCCAGCGGCGCCAACCTGCCATCGTTTAGCTGATAGAGCTGGTCGAAGCGCTGCTGGTCGAAAAGCAGATGGGAAATAACCAGCACGGCCCGCCCCTGCGCCCGCAACGCCGCCGCCAGCTCCCAGAAGCGCAGGTAGGTTTCCCAGTCGAAGCCCTGATAGGGTTCGTCGAGCAAAAGCACCTCAGGAGCATGGAGCAGCGCCAGGGTCAGATTGAGTTTCTGCCGCGTGCCGCCGCTGAGTGCGCTGACCAGCGTATGCCGGTAGCGTTCGTAGCCGAGCAGCGCCAGCAGTTCGCCGGCGCGGCCCAGGTCGGGCAGGCGATAGGCGGCGCGGAAGTATTCCAGATGCTGCGCCACTGTCAGCGCTTCGTTCAGCACCACCTCTTGCGGACAGTAGCCGAGCGCGCCGCGCCGCCAGACACGTCCACTGTTCGGCTGCAAGTCGCCGGCTAGAATCCGCAGCAGGGTGGATTTCCCCGCGCCGTTCTCGCCGACAATCCCGACCAGCACGCCCGGCTCGACTGTGAAACTCACGTCGCGCAGGATGGCGTGGCGGCCATACGACTTGGCGATGCCTTCCACACGTAAGACTGGTTCCGGCATCAGGCCCTCCCTGGCAAAAACTGCCCTACTGGTCGCGTATCAGCGCGCCAGGCATTCACGAATGTCGTGTGGTCCGGAGCGGTTGGCGCTAGCCGGGCGGTGGCCCACTATCGCTGGCGGCGATGCCGGCAAGCAAGAGGCGCACGGAGGAACGGGCTTGCGCCGCGACATCGAACGTTTCCGGTGCGACTGCCCAGAGCAGCGTGACACCTTCCAGCAGCGC
>DASUBC010000620.1:0-5767 GCA_035763465.1 Thermomicrobiales bacterium | reverse complement strand
GCGTAGTGCTACGCCCATGCGGCTGGCCTTACCAGTGCTTCCTCCGACACCAGCCAGCCCGTCGTCCGCTTGCGCTGGATACGGTCTGGGTGGCGCACTATGTCCGCAGAATCTTCTCCAGCGCTTTGCCCTTCGCCAGCTCATCAATCAGCTTATCCAGGTAGCGGATTTCCCGCATTGTGGGTTCTTCGATGTCTTCCAGGCGGACACCGCAGATCATCCCTTTGATCAGCGCTCGCGCGGGGTTCAGTTGTGGCGCCTCCGCGAAGAACGTCGCAAAGTCGGTCTGTTGTTGCAGATGCGCGTCCAGCGCTTCCTGGCTGCATCCGGTCAACCAGCGAATGATTGCGTCAACCTCCGCTTTCGTCCGCCCTTTCTTCGCCGCCTTCGTCACATAATGGGGATAGACGCTGGCGAGGCTCGTGGTATAGATGCGGTGTGTCATCACGTTGCCTCCTCGCTCCGCTAGGTCTCTTTGGCTGCGCGTCCTGGCGTATCGGCTGCCCGACCACGCTAGTGAACGTACAGTCCGATCGTAGCATATTTGTTCGATCCTAGCCAGCGTCATATGGTACACAGCCAGCACACCCTCCCGGTGCTACAATGCGGCACGGTATGCGCGGTGGCGCTCTTCGGGCAGATGTGGGACGCGGGCGAGAGGGGGGACGGGCATGCGCCTGATCGTGATCGGTTGTGAGTATACGGGCAAGACGACCCTGATCGACGGCCTCGACGCCTGGGGGCGGGCACGCGGGATCGCCTTCCATCTCGACGACCACTTCTCGATACCCGACCAGTACTTTCTCAGCCCGGAGGAGCAGCGGGCGATGGTGGCGCTGCCGCCGACCATCAAGGAACGCTTCCAGCGGTTCCAGGTCTACTACCACGTCGGCAACGTCCTCCACGAGTACGAGGACGTGCTCCTCGGGGGCTTCCACATTGAAGAGGCGATTTACGGGCCGCGCTACTACTACCCCGGCCAGGCCTGGCCCGCCTACCACCGGCGGATCGAGACGGCGATGCCGCCCGACACGATCCTGCTGCTGCTGACGGCCCAGCCGGAGGTGCTGCGCCGGCGCATGACAGCGGCGCAGCACGCGTATCCACTCGTCGCCCCCGGCGAAGTGGAGGCGATCAGCGCGGCGTTCGAGGCGGAGTACCGCGCTTCGTGGCTGTCGCGCCGCCTGACGATCGACACCTCCGACCTGGCTCCCGCGGCCTTGCTGAGCACCTTCCTCGACCGGGTGACGCCGCAGCTGGGCGAGCGCGACCTGCTCCGCTTCCAGGCGTTGCACGGGCGCGAGGGGTAACACCGCCGGCGCACTGAACTTCCGGCGCTTCGGGGAATGGTTCACCAACGCGCCGCGAGCCAGAGCAGGGGTTTTGGGTGTCGCCGTGGCAATTGCCGGCCTTCCGCTGGTTATGGTGCTCCACCCTCGCCTCGACCGCCGGGCAGGGGATGGAGCGCACCGCGACCGCCTGGCTCGCCCTGCAAGCAGGCGGTGGCGCTTTCGCGGTCGGGCTTGTCCTCGCGGCGCGGATGCTGCCGTCGCTCCTGTTCGGCCTCGCGGCCGGTACGGTCGCCGACCGGATTGACCGCCGGCGGCAATTACTCGCCGTTGGCGGGGCGATCTGCTGCCTGATGGCGGCGGCAAGCTGGTGGATCCGGTCCGGCCCGGTCTACGTTTGGCAGGTCGTCGCCATCGCCTTCGCGCTCGGCTGCTTACAGGTCTTCGACACACCAGCACGCCAGGCGCTCGTCCTCGACACCGTCCGCGCCGAGGCCGCGCAGCGGGCACTGGCGCTGAACGCCCTCGCCTCGCGCCTGGCCCTCGCGTTCGGCGCGCTGATCGCCGGGGCACTCATCCCGCGCGGCGGCGTCCCCAGCTGCTACCTGGCGATCGCGGTGGCGTCCGGACTCGCGGCGGTACTGGTCGTGCCGTTGCGCGTGCCACGGCAGAGGCGCGGCCGGCTCGCCCACCCGCCTTTCCTGCGCGCCCTGCGGGAAGCGGCGCGCCTCGTGGTTGATATCCCGGCGGTGCGGACGCTCAGCAGCGCCGGAATCGCCTGTGAGATCTTCGCCTTCTCGCACAGCAGTGCGCTACCGATCGTCGCCGAGGACGTGCTCCGCGCCGGGGCCGAGGGGCTAGGGACGCTCAACGCTGCGGTGGCGCTCGGCGGGACCGTGGCGGTCACCCTGCTGTCCCTACTTCCGGAACGGGTGCGGCGCGAGCCGCTCCTCGGCGCGGTTTTCGTTGGCTATGGCCTCGCGCTCCTGGCGCTCTCCGCGATGCGTGCGCTGGCGCTGGCGGCGGTCGTGCTGGTCGTGATCGGCCTGTGCGCCGGAGCCTTCGACGTCCTCCAGCAGACCCTCATCCAACTTGCCGTGCCCGACGACCAGCGTGGCCGGGCTGTCGGCATCTGGATCCTCGGCCTCGGCTCGGCGCCCTTCGGCCACCTCGAAATGGGTCTGCTGGCGGCGAACCTCGGTGCGCCGGAGGCGCTGCTGATCAACGGCGCCGTCACCGTCGTCGCCGCCAGCCTCCTCACCCGCGTCCCCGACTACCGCTGGAATCCTCGTCCCCGCCCCATGAAATCTGAGCCTTAGTCCAGCCTGGCGCCCATCCCGCCGACCGGCGTCGGCACCCACCACTCCTCGCCGCGCGCGGTGGTGACGTACTCGGGCCAGCGGAGGTCGGTCGGCGGCACGAAGTCAGCCGGCAGCAGGGGGGCAACCCACCGGTCGCCGCCGACCCCGCCGCCGGTGCGCTCCTCGAACTCGGCCCGGCAGCGCGCCAGCTCGTCGGGTTGGGTCAGCAGATCGAGGATCGTGGTGGCGCTCGTCTGTCCCGCCAGGAAGAGGCCCGGATCGATCGCCCCGGCAAGCCCGCCGAGCGCGTTGTAGGTCCAGGCGGGGTAGGTGTAGCCTGCGTGTGGCGGACGCAGCCGGGCGCGCGCCGTGAAGAAGCGCACGGTCGGCGCGTGCCAGGTGTATTCGACATAATCATCAGAGGTGAAGTTCAGTTGCCAGGAGGGGAGGAGGGCGCGGGTGCGCGCCTCGTACTCCTGCGGCGTGATCAGCGCCTCGTGGTCGGCCAGAAAGGGGCTGTCCAGGGGCGCGATCCCGACCTCGCGTTGCAGCGCCCGGCCGAACTCCTTCGTCGCCTCATCGTAGGCCGGCGGCCCGAACTGCGCCAGGTTGCGGTAGGTCAGGTCGGCCAGAGCGGTATTCGTCAGCCCGACGCGTGTCCTGGTTACCCAGCGCACCGCGACCTCGCAGCCGGTCAGCGCCGCCGCGTGCCGGGCGTTGCGCTCCAGCACGGCGCGAATCTGCTCCTGGATCGCCAGTGTCGGAGAGCGCCAGGAGTACTGGATCTGGCTGAAGCGCGGCGGTAGGTTGTCGGCCGTCGCGTCACCCGCCGCCATGATGAACTCGTTGAGCGTCCAGGTGCCGGTGTGGGGGAACATCGCCTCCTTGGTGTATTTGGTCGTCGTGTACATCAGGCAGAGGGCGTCGATCGCCCCGGGGCAGCGCGCGGTTGTGTGCGAACTATGGGTTCCCGGTGAGGTCGCGCCCCAGCGCTCGGGCGCGACGCACTCGAAGGTATAGACGGCGCTCCAGTAGGAGCCGCACTGCGTCTCCCAGGCGACCGTGTTCTGCGGGTGTGGGTGGTAGGCGATGAAGGCGTCAACGCCGTCGTAGTAGCCTTTGGCCGCGTGGACCGGCTTGGAGCCGCAGACTTTCTCGGCTGGTTCCCCGAAGAAGCGCAGCGTCCCCGGCAGTCCGTAGCGCGCCATCGCCGCCTTCGCGGCCAGCAGGCCGGTCAGCTGCGCGACACCGAGCATCGAGTGGGGGTCGGTGTGGCCGGCCGCCCAGGGGTGCAGCCCCGCGCGCGGCGCGCGGTAGGGCGTCACCTGCTGCGAGTTGCCGGGCACCGCGTCGTACTCCGCGTAGGCGCCGATGACCGGGCCGCCCTCGCCCCAGGTCGCGCAGAAGGCGGTGTCCATCTCGCCCGACCGTTCCTCTACCGTGAAACCTTCGGCGCGGAGCAACGCGATGTACGCTCGTGCTGAGCGATACTCTCGCCAGGCGGGTTCGGCGTAGCGCCAGATTTCCAGGTCGAACTCCGATAGCCGCGCCCGGTTGGCCTCGATCCAGTCCAGCGCGAACTGTTTCTCGCGTGATCGCGTGACCATACCGCGCCCTCCTGCGTTGCTTCATTCATGCCGATGGCGCGAGTATAGCATGGCGCGGCGCTGGAGCGGCCCGTACCTCCCCCATGCACGGTGAGGGGCGATGTGAACGGGTGCGCTCTACGCGATAGCCATCCCCTGCGCCCGCTGGTACACTTGGTGGTATGACATTGGGTGTCGCCAGCCAGTCGAGCGAATTGTCTCGTGCGGAAACGTGCCTTCTTCGTCATTCCACTGCTTATTCTCCTCGTCGCCGGCGCGGTGGCCTGGCGTGAGTGGCGGCAGCCCACGAGCGCGGCGCGGCCGGAAGTCTATGTCGCGCTCGGCGCCTCCGACGCGGTCGGCGTCGGCGCGGCGCGGCCGGATCAGGACGGCTGGGCGCCGCTCGTTCAGCAAGGGCTGCCGGATCGCCCCCAGCTGGTCAACCTCGGCGTCAGCGGCGCGACCCTGGCGGACGTCCTCGCCGAACAGGCGCCCGTCGCGGCCGACGCCGGCCCGCGCTGGGTCACGATCTGGCCGGGGCCGAACGATCTCCGCGCCGGTGTTCCGCTCGACACCTTCACGGCGCAACTGAACCGCCTGCTCGACGATCTCGCGCCGCCGCCGGGCCATCAGCGGCTGGTCATGGTCGTCAACCTGCCCGACCTGCGCTTGCTGCCGATCTTCGCGCAGGCTGACGGCGCGCAACTCGACGCGCAGGTGCGGCAGTGGAACGCTGTCATCGCGGCGGCCGTCGCGCGCCACCAGGCGTACGCAATGCTCGTTGATCTCTATAGTGGCTGGGCGGAGTTGGCCGCCCACCCGGACTATATCAGCGCCGACGGCTTCCACCCGTCGAGCGCGGGGTATCGCCGGCTCGCCGACCTCGTCCTGGACACGCTGAGGCACCATGCCTAGACGACTGCTCGCGAATGGCCTGCCGCGCGGCGCGCGCCCCGACCCGGACGCGCCGGCGGTCGAGGCCCGCGCGCTCCGTAAGGAGTACCGCACCGGCGCGGTCGTCGTCGAGGCGCTGCGCGGCATTGACGTGCGGATCGCTCGTGGTGAACTGGTCGCCGTCGTCGGACCGTCCGGTTGCGGCAAGACGAGCCTGCTCAACTGCCTGGCCGGGCTGGAAACGGAGTACACGGGCGAGGTGATGCTGGCCGGCGTGCCCCTGCGCGCGCTCAGCGACGGCGAACGGGCACGGCTGCGCGCCCGCACGACCGGCTTCATCTTCCAGCAGTTCAACCTGCTGCCGACCCTCAGCGCGATCGAGAATGTCGAACTGCCCCTGCTGATCACCGGCCGGCCGGGCGGCGAGGCGCACAGCCGGGCACAGCAGATGCTGGTCGCCGTCGGGCTGGGCGATCGCCTGGACCACCGGCCGGCCGCGCTCTCCGGTGGACAGCAGCAGCGCGTGGCGATCGCCCGCGCGCTGGTCAACCGGCCGGCGATCGTCTGGGCCGACGAGCCGACCGGCAACCTCGACAGCGGCACGGCGGCCGACATCCTCACATTGATCCGCCGGCTCAACCGCGACAACGGCCAGACCTTCGTCATCGTCACGCACGCGGCCGAGGTCGCCGCCAGC
>DASUBC010000619.1:0-3856 GCA_035763465.1 Thermomicrobiales bacterium | reverse complement strand
TCGCACCGCTTCGCGGGCAGCCGGCTCCAGGTGGCGGTGACGCCGTTCGCGCCGGACGCGCTGCCGCCCGCGCTCTACGAAAATGCCTTCGACGACCTCGGGGCGCTGCTGGGCGCCCGCGCGGTCGAGGTCACGACGGCGGAGGGTGTGTAGGGGTGCGCTGCGGGCGGCGCGGGCGGGCGGGCGCGGTGGCTTCCTGGCGGTGGCCCCGGATTGAAATCCGGGGCTGGACACGCTGACGCGTGGACGAAATCCGCTGCGCGGATTGTGATCCACCGGCGTAGGGAAGCCGCCAGCCCAGCCACCGCCAGTCTGCGGAGCAGACTTCGTCCAGGCGGAGCCTGCCCAGCACGGGATTTCAATCCCGTGCCCCGCCCGCCAGGCCCGCAACCTATCCTCAATCCGAGGCTACCATCCACCTCGGCCACACCCCCATCACCACCTCAACGCGCCCCGCAGCGACTAGGCCATTCGCACGCCCCCACGCCTACACCGCTGCGGGCCGTTTGACAGGTCGGCCGCCGACGTATATGATATACGCCAAGCCTGCAGGTTCGAGACTGAATACGTGTTCCTGAGCCACACCCGGGACGGCGTACCATAAGCACAGATGGCGGCATTCGGCTACCAGCTCGGGTAGGCGCTTACTTCGCGCTGGTATGTGCCGCCGTGCGGCAGGGATAAGGAGGCCATTGGGACCGTGCGCCCGCACGCGGGGACAACGTGCGGGCGCACGCGCATACAGGAGGCACTTCACGCCATGGACAACCAGCGGGGAACCCCTGAACGCCTGAGCAGGCGGCGCTTTCTCGCGCTCTCCGGCGCGGCGAGCCTGGCCGCGCTCCTCAGCGCCTGCGGCAGCGGCGTCGCGACACCGACGACCGCGACCACCAGCGCCACGACGAGCCAGGCCGCCAGTACTAGCGCGACCAGCGCCGCCAGCACGACGACCGCCGCCGGCGGCGCGCAGACGTCAAGCGCGGCCAGCACGACCGGCAGCGCCACCAGCAAGGCGACGACTGCTGCGGCCACCAGCGCCGCGTCCGCCGCGACGCCGGCCGGCGCGGCTATCCCGAAGGATTTTAAGGACGCGCCCGCGCTGGCCGACCTGGTCAAGGCCGGCAAGTTGCCCGCCGTGAAGGACCGCCTGCCGGAACACCCCATCGTCCTCACGCCGGTAGAGAAGGTGGGGCAGTACGGCGGCAACTGGCGCGCGGCGCTCGTCGGCGGGCAGGACACCGCCTGGCTGACGCGCACCATCGGCTACGAGAATCTGGTGCGCTGGGACCCGGAGTGGAAGCAGGTCATCCCCAACGTCGCGGAGCGGTTCGAGGCGAACGCCGACGCGACCCAGTTCACCTTCTGGCTCCGCAAGGGGATGAAGTGGTCGGACGGCGAACCCTTCACGGTGGACGACATCGTCTTCTACGACCAGGACATCTATCACAACAAGGAACTGACCACCAGCCTGGGCACCAATCCGCACACGGTCAAGAAACTGGACGACGTCTCGTTCACAATCACGTTCGAGAAGCCGAACGGCCTCTTCCTCAAGAACCTGGCGACGCCCGACGGCGACGACTGGACGCGCTACCCGGCGCACTACTTGAAGCAGTTCCACAAGCAGTACGCCGACGCGGCCAAACTTGACCAGTTGATGAAGGACAACAAGGCCGAGACCTGGGTCAAACTCTTCCAGTTGAAGGGGATGGGCGTCCCCGGCACGCCCTACAACGCGCTGTGGAGCAACCCCGACCTGCCGACCATCTTCGGCTGGGTGCTGACGACGCCCTATGGCGAGGGGACGCGGGTGGTGGCCGAGCGCAATCCCTTCTACTGGAAGGTAGACACCTCCGGCAATCAGTTGCCCTACATTGACAAGGTCTCCTACGATGTCTTGCAGGACAAGGAGGTCTTGCTGCTGAAGGCGAGCAACGGCGAGATTGACATGCAGGACCGCAACCTGACGTCGAACCAGAACAAGCCGGTGCTCACCGACAACCAGCAGAAGAGCCAGTATCACTTCTTCGAGACCGTGCCGAGCGGGATGAACAACCTCTCCATCGCGCTCAACCTGACGCACAAAGACCCGGTCAAGAAGCAAATCTTCCAGAACAAAGACTTCCGCATCGGTCTGTCGTACGCGATTGACCGCAAGCGGATTATTGACACGGTCTACGTCGGGCAGGGCGAGCCGTGGCAACTGGCCCCGCGCAAGGAGTCGGAGTTCTACAACGAAACACTCGCCAAGCAGTACACCGAGCACGACGTGGCGAAGGCGAACGCCGCCCTCGACAAAGCCTTCCCCAAGAAGGATGGCGACGGGATGCGCCTGGGGCCGGACGGCAAGCCGATCAACTTCATCATCGAAGTCACCAGTGACCAGACCGAGCGCGTGGACGCGATGAAACTGGTGGCGGAGGACTGGAAGAAGGTCGGGGTGCAGGCGCAAATCAAGAACGAGGACCGTTCGCTGCTCTACAGCCGCAAGCGCGCCAACGAGCACGATTGCGCCATCTGGGGCGGCGACGGCGGCTACACCGACGCCATTCTGGAGTGCCGCTGGTACTTCCCGTTCAGCGAGGAGTCGAACTACGCCGAAGCCTGGTACGTCTGGTACAAGAAGCCGTCGAATCCCGGCACGCCGCCGGAGGAACCGCCCGCAGCAGCCAAGAAGCAGATGGACCTGTACGACAATGTGGTGCAGGGGTCCGGCGACGAGGCGAAGCAGGCGGCGGCGTTCAAGCAAATCCTGCAAATCGCGCAGGAGGAGTTCTACGCCATCGGCATCTGCCTGGGCACGAACGGCTACGGCCTGGTGAAGAACAACTTCCACAACGTGCCGCAGTCCATGCCCGGCTCGTGGCTCTACCCGAATCCCGCGCCGACCAACACGGTGCAGTACTTCTTCGCGAAGTAACGGTCAGTGCGGGGCGCCGGCGGCTGGACAGCGCGTTCAGCCGCCGGCGCGTTGCGTTCAGAGCAGGTCTGCTTCCACCAGCAGGGCGCGGATGCGGGCGGTCTCGTCGTCGTTGAGGCGGGTCATCGGGCGGCCGGGGACGTTGGTGGCGATGACGCCGCGCAGCATCAGCGCGGTTTTGAAGCCGCCGAGCGCGCCAGCCGTGAAGCCCATGCGGCCGGGCGTGGCCGCGCGGATGATGGCGAAGAGGTGGTAGAGGCGGTCCTGCTCGCGGCGGGCAGTCGCCCAGTCGCCCGCCTGGGCGGCGGCGTAGATGCGCGCGTAGCCGGCGGGGTCTACGTTGCCCAGCCCCGGCACGGAGCCGCTCGCGCCAATCAGCAGCGCGCTATCTACCAGCAGTTCGGAGCCGGTGAAGGTCGCGAAACCCGGCGTCGCGGCGCTGTCGAGCACCACGCCCCGGAAGTTGGCCTCGTCGCCGCTGCTGTCCTTGATGCCGGCGAGCACCCCCTCGCGCGCCAGTTGCGCCACGGTTTCGCGCGCCAGTTTGGTCTGAATGATGGTGGGCAGGTCGTAGGCGAAGAGCGGCAGGTCCACCGCCGCGTGGACCTGGCGGAAGTGGTCAATGACCTCCGCCTGGCTGGGCCGGATGTAGAACGGCGCGGTCGCGACCAGCCCGTCCACGCCGGCCTTGCGCGCCGCCTGCGCCTGCTCGATGCAGCGCGCCGTGGTCAGGTCAATCACGCCCGCCAGCACCGGCACGCGCCCGCCCGTCACGCGCACCGCGACGTCGAGCACGGTCCGGCGCTGGGCGTCGGTGAGGCAGGCCATCTCGCTGGTCGAGCCGAGCATGAACAGGGCGTGTACGCCGCCATCGAGCAGAAAGGTGATGAGCCGTTCCAGCGACGGCACGTCCACCTCGTTGTCTGTGGTAAACGG
>DASUBC010000618.1:0-2058 GCA_035763465.1 Thermomicrobiales bacterium | reverse complement strand
CGCCGCGCGTCGTCGAGGATCGTCTCGTACACCAGCAGCGCCCCGCCCGCCGGGAGCGCCGCGTACGCCCGGGCGAGCAACGCGCGCCGCTCGTCCACGCTCCAGTCGTGCAGGACCCGCCCCAGGACGAGCACGTCCGCCTGGGGCAGCGGGTCGGCGAAGAAGTCGCCGCCCCGGAACCGCAGCCGGTGCTGCAACCCGAAACTGGCGGCGTACGCGTCGAAGATCGGCCCGAGCGGCGGCAGGTCGAAGCCGACGCCGGTCAGGTGCGGGTGCGCCAGCGCGACCTGGACCGGCAGGCCGCCCTCCGCCGTGCCCAGGTCGGCGAAGGTCCGGTACCGGGCCCAGGGGAACTGGCGGGCGATCGCCTGGGCCGCGCCCGCGCTGATGCCGGTCATGGCGCGGGCGAAGCCCCGGAGCCGGGCGGGGTCCCGGTAGAGCGCCTCGAAGAAGTCGCCGCCGGTCTGCGCCTCATTCTGCGGCTGCCCTGTCCGCAGGGCCTCCGTCAGCGCGCCCCAGAACCCGTAGAGCCGGGCGCTGGACATCTCCAGGAAGCCGCCGCTGTAGGCGGCCGTGGCCCGGTCCAGGAACGCGCCGGTCTCGGGCGTGTTCCGGTACCGGCCGTCCTGGCGCTCCAGCAGGCCCAGCGCCACCAGCGCGTCGAAGAAGTCGCGCGCGCCGCGCGGATGGAGCCCCAGGCGCTCGCGCAACGCCTCCGCGTCGAGCGGGGCCGCCGCCAGCTCCGTGAACACGCCGAGTTCGACGGCGCTCAACAGCGTCCTGGAGCCCCAATAGCCGAAGCCCAGCTGCATGATCCGGTCCGGGGTAATCGCCTGCACATCCGTTACCATGGTCGCGCCTCCTGTCCTGTCCGGCCGTCGCCCCACCGTAGAGCCTGGCCGCACGAGCGAGTATGCGCCGATGGGGCGTCGCGGGCATCGCGCGATCCCGCTATCGGCCATCCCCCAAAAAGCCCGCGATACGGGCAGGGTGGGCGCTGGCGGCGCGCGGCACCCGTGGGACTAGCGGAACCTATGTAGCGGGGGGCGCGAGCAGGCCGTGGCGGAGAGCGTAGGCCGTGGCCTCAGCCCGCCCGTGGATGCCGAGCTTAGTGTAGAGGTTGACCACGTGGCGCTCGACCGTGTGGACGCTCAGCGACAGCCGCGCGGCGATCGCCGGATTGCTCAGGCCGGCGGCGAGCAGGCGCAGCACCTCGACCTCGCGCGCGCTCAGCCCGAGCGGCGCGGACGGTTCGCCCGCCGGTGACGCAGCAGGATTCGTCAATGCGCCGGCCTGCCGCGCGTGCGGCGCGTCAACGAACGCCCGGATCGCCGCGATGACGGGATCGGGATTGCCGAACTGCACGATATGCACGTCGCCCGCGAGGGCCGCGAAGCGCGCGCCGGGGATGCGCGCCGCCAGGTCCCGCGCCGTCTCGAGGGCGACGACCGGGTCGTCGCGGCGGTTCATCACCAGCGTGGGGACCCGCAGGCGGGGGAAGAGGTCCAGCTGGTCTTCGCGCATGGCCGATTCCAGCAGCGCGAGCGCCGTCTCGGCGCTCGCCGCCTCGCGTTGCAGCCGCGCGAACCAGGCCAGCGCGTCCCCTGCGGCCCCCGGCAGGAACCAGTCGGCCAGCGCCTTGCTACCGAGCCCCCAGTGGGCGCGAATCAGCGCGCGCACCGCCGCTCCTACCTCCGTCGTCCAGGCCTTGCGCCAGATGCCGAACAGCAGGAGGTGGGCGACGCGCCGCGGCTGGGCGAGCGCGTAGGGCACGGCGACGAGGGCGCCGGTGGAGACGCCCAGGAGGGCGAAGCGCCGCAGCCGCAGGTGGTCGACGAGCTCGGCCAGGACGCGGACGTCGACAGCATGGGAAAAGTCGGCCCGGTCGCGGTCGGAGAGGCCGCAGCCGTAGCGGTCGTAGAGGACGACGGTGAAGTCGCGGGCCAGCGCCTCGTTGAAGGCGCGCAAGGCCGGGATGTCCCAGACCAGCTCGAGGTGGCTGAGCCAGGCGGGGATGACGACCAGTGGCGGCCCCTGCCCGAGCGTGGCGTAGGCGAT
>DASUBC010000617.1:0-3440 GCA_035763465.1 Thermomicrobiales bacterium | reverse complement strand
ACCGACCGCATCGTCATGGTGGACGTTCGCAACCTCGACCCTGAAGAAGCCGCCCTCGTTCGCGCGACCGACATCACGATCGCCCGCGTCGCGCCTGGCTTCGCCGGCGATGAGCCGATCGAGCAAGCGGCAGCGGCGCTGGCCGTCCGCTGCGACGCGATCTACCTGCACATAGACTCGGACGTGCTCGATGCCTCGCTGACGCCGAACCACGGCACAAAGGAGCCGAATGGCCCTGGCGTCGCCGAGACCGCCGCCGCGATCAAGGCCGTGATGGCGACCGGCAAAGTCGTCGCCTTCGGCCTCCTCTCGGTCAACTCGGCCGGCGCGGGCGGCGACATCAGCGTCCGCGCGGCCGTGGACCTGCTGAACGCAGGGCTGGCGGGTTGGTAGGGGATGGGTTCACCTCTCTCCATTCCGCATCCGCTCGAAGCGCGTGAAGTAATCGGGGAAGGTCTTGGCGACGCAGCCGGGGTCGGCGATGCGGATGCTGGGCACGCGCAGGCCGGGCAATGCGAAACTCATCGCCATGCGGTGGTCGCCGTAGGTCGCGACCGTGCCGCCGTGTAGGGCAGAGGGGTAGATCGTCAGGCCATCGGGACGCTCGTCCACCCGGACCCCGAGGCGGCGCAATTCGGTCGTGACGGCGGCGAGGCGGTCGGTCTCTTGCAGGCGCGTATGCGCCAGGCCGCGCATGGTCACCGGCTCGCTGGCGAAGGGGGCGATCGCCGCCAGCGTCTGCGCCGTGTCGGAGATCGGCCCCAGGTCGGCGTCAACACCGGCCAGTTGCGCCGGACCATGCACGGTGATGCCATCGGCGGCGCGCTCGACCGTGCAGCCCATCCGCTCCAGCACGTTGGTGAAAGCGAGGTCGCCCTGCACTGCGTCACGCCCGAGGCCGGCGACGCGCACGCTGCCGCCCGTCACGGCAGCGGCGGCGAAGAAGTACGACGCGGCGGTCGCGTCCGGCTCGATCGCGTATTCGCGTGCCTGGTAGACGCCTGGCGGCACGCGGAAGATATCGCGATCGGCCAGCACGATCACACCGAAGTCGCGCATGATCGCGGTCGTCACGCCGATGAAGGGCCGCGACACCAGTTCGCCCTCGACGCGCACCGTAATGCCGCCACCGGCGTATGGCCCGACCATCAGCAGCGCGCTGAGGAACTGGCTGCTGACGTCGCCGCGCACGCTGCATTGCTCGCCCGGCAGCCCATGCGCCTCGGCGACCACCGGCGGGCAGCCGTTGCCGTCGCGACTGCGGATGTCCGCGCCAAGCTGGGTAAGCGCGTCGAGTAGCGGCGCGATCGGCCGCTCGCGCATCCGGGGGATGCCGTCGAGCGTGTAGTGTCCCTGGCCGAGTGTGATCGCCGCCGTCAGGAAACGCGCCGCCGTGCCAGAGGCGCCGATGTTGAGGTCGGCCTGCCGGGCGGGGAACCGGCCCCGGCAGCCGGCGATGGTGAAGCGGGTGCCGCCGTCCGGTTCGGGCGCTTCGTCAATCCGCACACCGAGCGCCCGCAATGCCCCGGCCATGTAGCGTGTATCGTCGCTCGCCAGCGCGCCGGTCAGCACCGATTGTCCGTCGGCCAGTGCCGCGATCAGCAGCGCGCGGTTCGTCAGGCTCTTCGACCCTGGCACCGTCACGGTAGCTCGCACCGGCCCAGTCAGCGGCGCAATCTCGATCACATCCTCCAGCAGCGGCACGCGCCCAACTCCTCCCTCCCACCAGCCCACACAGCACAGCCAGCATCCAGCTTCATACCAGCGCAGTATACCTGAGTATGAGTGGATTCAACGCCGAGAGGGAACGGATTGAACCGCAGAGCACGAAGGGAGAACGATCTTAATCGTGCTTTCTCCCGTTTCTCTCTGTGTTCTCTGTGTCCTCCATGGTTAAGTCGTCTTCTCTCTGCGGTCTCTGCATGCTCGGCGGTAAATTTCGTCCTTTCTGTCCGTCCTTAAGGCGCGTGGTACAATTGGCCGCGCGGCGCGTCCGCCGGCAGGCTCCGACGCGAGACAGCACGTCAAGGCAAGGAGTAAGAACGAGCGATGCGGGTACACCGGCAACGAACGTGGGCGGCGCGACGACACTGGCCGATCGCCCTCTTGCTGACGATCCTCTTCTCCGTCGTGCTCTCCGCCTGCGGCGGCAGCAGTAGTCCCACCGCAACGCCACCACAAACGACTGCGCCAACCGCCGAAGCGTCAACAACCTCCGCCAGCACGACAGCGGCAACCACGGCCAGCGCGGCGACCACCCAGCAGAGCACCAGCGCGGCAGCTTCCACCGCCGCCAGCACGGGCACACCGGCGACCGGGCCAATTTCGACCACCTTCCCCATGAAGTACCCGCACCTCAGTTACGGCATGAATGTCTGGCTGCCGACGGCCGACATGGACAAGACGCTCAACCTGCTGACCGGCGCGGGCTTCAACTGGGCGCGGCAGTGGTTTTCCTGGGAGAGCGTCGAGCCGACACAAGGCGCCTATAGCTGGGATACGCTTGATAAGGTGGTCAATGCCGCCAACCAGCATAATGTGAAGCTGCTGCTCCTGTTCGTGCGCTCACCAGCCTGGGCCGGCGCCAATGGCGGCATCCCGCAGGACAAGCAAACCTTCGCCAAGTTCATGAGCACGGTCGCGGCGCGCTACAAGGGCAAAGTCGCGGCTTACGAAATCTGGAACGAGGAGAATCTGGCGTCTGAGACCGGGGGGCATGTTGACCCTGTCCAGTACGTCGAACTGTTGAAAGCCGCCTTCCCTGCCATCAAGGCGGCCGACCCCGGCGCGGTCGTTGTCTACGGCGGGCTGACGCCGACCGGCGTGAACGACCCCTCAATCGCGATTGACGATACAATCTATCTGCAACAGACCTACGCCTACAACAACGGCGAAGTGAAGAAGTACTTCGACGTGCTCGGCTGCCACCCCGGCGGCGCGAACAACCCGCCCGAAACGCTCTGGCCCGACAACCCCGGCCCCGGCCCCGGCTACTTCGACAACCGCAGCTTCTACTTCCGCCGTGCCGAGGATATCCGCAAGGTAATGGAGCAGGCGGGCGACGGCGACAAGCAGATCTGGCTGACGGAGTTTGGCTGGACGACGAAGAACGCCGCTAAGGGCTACGAATACGGCCAGTACGTCAGTGAAGACCAGCAGGCGCAATATCTCGTCGCGGCGTATCAATGGGCCAAAGAGAAGTGGCCCTGGGTCGGCGTGATGTTCCTCTGGAACCTCAACTTCTCCACCGTCTCGCCACCAACTGACGAAAAGTCGCCGTGGAGCATCATCTACGCCGACTACTCGCCCCGCCCGGCCTATGACGCGCTAAAGCAAATGCCGAAGTAGGCGAGTCGGGCAGGCGTGCAATGCGCTAGAACAGCACTGCGCTGGCAAACAGGCACGGTGCTGGTTTGAACCCACTGCCCGACCGCCCGACT
>DASUBC010000616.1:0-13927 GCA_035763465.1 Thermomicrobiales bacterium | reverse complement strand
CCGGGCGATAGCCCGCGCAGGCTCCAGAGCCAGAGCGCCGTCAGCACCGCCGCGATCAGGGCCAGTACCGGCAGCGCGATCCGCAACACGCGCCAGACCGGCGACGGCTGGCTCGGGAGCGGGCCGACATACCCGCCGCCGCCGCTATCGAAGCCTGGCTCCTCGCTGGAAATGGGGTCGCTGGCGCCGGCGGTGACGCCGGTGGCTGGGCCGGTGTCCGTATTGCCAGTGTCCGTGGAGTTGCTTGGCGCGGGTGGTTCACGATTGAAGGCTGGGCGAGGGCTGGTTGGCTCAAAGGCGATCCAGCCGTAGCCGGGGAAATAGACTTCCGGCCAGGCATGGGCGTTCGATTCCCGGTAGAGGAAGCCGCTCTGGTCGTTATCATACTCGCCAGGGAAGAGGCCCACCGCCTCACGCGCCGGGATACCGATCGAGCGGAGCATGATCACCATTGCGGTGGAATAGTATTCGCAGTAGCCCTGCTTCGAGTTGAAGAGGAAGTAATCAACGACGTCCTGGTCTTGCGGCGGGAAAGGGATGTTCTCGTTGTACTTCATGTTCTGCCGCAGCCAGTTCTGAATCGTCAGCGC
This sequence comes from Thermomicrobiales bacterium, assembly GCA_035763465.1. Taxonomy (GTDB): domain Bacteria; phylum Chloroflexota; class Chloroflexia; order Thermomicrobiales; family CADCWN01; genus DASUBC01. The sequence continues at coordinate 13,337 of DASUBC010000616.1, read as the reverse complement.
TGCGTCGTAGGGATCCTGGCCGTTCTCCAATTGTCGCGCCAGTTGCTTGGTGCGGTCTGTGGTCGAGGACGGGAGTTCGAGATAACGCTGCACTACCCACTCGGGATAGTCGCCGCCAGCGGCGCGCAGCGCGGGCGCCTCAGCGTTCGACGTCAGAATGGTGGACTGGTAGGTTGTACCGCGATTCACGGCGCTATGCGGCAGCACGGCCTCGACATCGCCATAGTTGGGCAACTGTCCATTGACGATCATCTGTGTCGCCACGCCGTTCTTGACGACCCACTTCACCTGCACCAGGCGATTCGCTAGCGCCGCCTTTTCGTCCAGGATCGTCTTTTCGTAGGACGACGGCTGGGGAATGTAGGGGGTCGCCGTCGGCACGGGCGTGCCGGGCGTCGCCCGTGGCGTCCCGCGCGATGGGAATCCTGGCGTGGGCGCGGCGATGACAAAGCCGCCGCTATCGGTCACGCGCAGCAGATTGCCCTGCGCGTCGGTATTCCGCAGCGCGCTGGGCGCCGTCTGGAGCAGGGTCACGATCGGGCGGAGGTCGGGCGGAAAATCCTCCGGGTGCATCGTCTGGAGGTCGAATACCTGATTGTGGTATTGCGTCCACGAGAGCACAACGTAGGTATCCTGGCTGGCCGAGACGAACTGATCGGCGGTGAAGAGGCCGCTGCCGCGCGACGCCAGCATTCGCACCGTCAGGTCTTTGCGGTCGGTCGCCTGTGGCGTCTGCACGGCCAGGTTCTGGTTAGCGTGCAAGTCAATCTGTGGCACGTATTGGCGACCATCGTTCACATGATTGAAGGTCGCGTCTACATTGCTGTCCCACTGATGACCATCGAAGGTATCGTAGGTCCGCACTTTCAGGTAATACGCCTTATCAGCCTGGAGCACCAGGATGGGATTTTGACTCAGTTTCAGCGGCCCACCGAGGCGGAAGCGGTCGCCGAACGACGCGAAGTTGCCGATACCCCGCGCGCCCGGCCCACGCAGTGAACCGAACTTCTGGTTGAACATCGTCTCGACCCGCGTCCAGGGGCCATTGACGCGGTCCCAGGCGGCGGCCAGCGGCGCGCCGTGCGCGGAGAACGGCGCCAGCCAGCCGAAGCCGACTGTCAGGATGGCGACCAGCGCGCCGATCCAGAGTGCGCGCCAGCCGAGGCTCTCGGGGTACGCGACCCCGTTGCGCTGCCAGACTTCCTCACGTTCGGCGACATGAAAGCGCGCGACCAGCAACAGCGCACAGATGACGAATAAGACGAGGTACGAGGAGACGCTGGACGGCGCGTAGCCCAGATTCAGTAACAGCACGATCGCCGGCATCAGAAGCGCCGGCCAGATCCAGCGGGCACGGAAAACCATCCAGGTACTGGCGTAGGCGACCAACCAGACGATCGCCGCCAGCCCAAGCAGGAAGAGGTAATAGTCGTCGGCGTACTTATCGGTGCCGGCCGCCGCAAACCAGAGCTGCCCATGCGTCAGCAGGAACCGCGCCGCCGGCAGCCAGCCGTGCTGATTCTTCGCTAGCGGCAGCACCGGATCGAGTTCATGGACGATAAAGAGGGCGCCGGCGATGAGCGCCAGCGGGGGCGCGAGCAACGACGGCAACCACCGCCACTTCGCCAGCAATAGCCCCACCAGCAGCGCCACCAGCGTCACCGGCGTGAGGATGGACAGTTCGTCGGCCCAATCGGCCTGCTGGATCGCGCCCGCCACCGTCAGCAGCAGCGCCCCCAGCAGCAGGACGGTGATCCACCCCTCACGGATTTTCAATCGAGCAAGCATACGCGGCATCCTTACCAGTAAAGAGTCGGGCAGTCGGGCAGTCGGGCAGTGGGTTCAGGCCGGCACGGTGCCTGACTGCTGGCGCGGTGCTGCGGAGAACCCGCTGCCCGACTGCCCGACCGCCCGACTGCCCGACTCGTTTGCCTCCGCCCCGAGCAGGTGGCGCAGGCGCAGTAGCGTGACGATACAACCAGCCACCAGCAATGCCAGCACGCCAAGCAGAATCGCCACCGATAACCCGGCCAGCGTTCTGGCGTTGCCGCCCACGCCGGCCAGTAAGCCCGCGACGACCAGCAGGCCACTGCCAAGGTTCCAGGCGCCGTGGACCGCGAACGCGCCGAGCGCGCCCCATAGCAGCGCCCAGCCGCGTGGGTTGCGCGCCTGCCGCGCCCAGCCCAGCGCGAACAGTGCGCTCGCCGTGCCGTGCATCAATGGTGTGGCGGCGCGGGCGAGCACCAGCGGCCCCCAGCCGGCCGGGCCGGCCTGTGCGGCGTAGAAGATATTCTCCGTCGCCGCGAAGCCCAGCCCCGAAGCCAGCCCGATCAGAAAGATGGTCAATACGGTGTCGCGCTCGCCGCGCCCTGGCCAGGCACGGCTGAAGAGCAGCGCCGCGCCGAACTTGCCCAGTTCCTCACACACCGGCCCGGCAAAGACGAGGACGAACGCGCCCACCGCCAGCACGAGCGGCTGCCGTAGCAGCGCCTCCAACAGCGCAGCCGTCTGCGCGTCGGTGAGCGTGCGACCCTCTAGATGCTGAATCGTGCGCCGCAGCACCTCCAGGCTGTTCGCGTCGCCCAGCGCCAGCCCAGCGCCAGCGGCGGCGACCGCGCCAAGCGCGGCCAGCAGTTCGAGCACAATCGCGAGCAACGGCGTCACAATAGCGCCCCAGGCGAACGCTGGCAGCACACGCGACCACGCCGGCCGCGCCCCGCTGGACGGTAGACCGAACCGCCCAACCAGCGCCACCGGCGCGAAGACCGCTACCGTGCCGAACGGGAAGAAGAGCCACCAGTACCCGGCGCGCAGCGCCAGCCAGCCAGCGCCGACCGCCAGTACGAAGACGAGCGCCGAAACCCACCAGAATGGCAACGCCACCGGACCGCTGGCCCGGCCCCGCAGAGCCAACCAGGCCAGCCAGGCCGCCGCCAGCCCGATTTCCAGCAGCAGCACGCCGCTGGGAATCGCCGCCGCGCCGGTCAGGAAGCGCTCACTCTCCTGGCCGTTGCTGTGCGCGCCCACCAGGCCGACCACCACCAGCGCCAGCCCGGCCAGCGCCGCCAGCAAACCGATAATCAGCGTTGTCAGGCGCTTTGCCATCCCCATCTCGTACGATTGGTCGCAGGTCAAAGGTCTAAAGGTCGAATGTCTCTATGGTCAACGCAAAGGCTTGCCTGAGAACACTTATTGGTAGAAAGCCACCTCCTGCTTGAGAGCGACTTTCGACCTTCGACCTTCAGACCTTCGACCCCGTCATGCCCTCGCGCTCTGGCGCGGCGCCCCACCGCCGTAGGCCAATGAGCGGCCAATGTCCTCGCCGCGCTTGATCAGATAGGTCGGCACGCCGATGGCGGCGAGCGCGCTGACCAGCAGGATCGAACTCTCCGCCGCGCCGAAAGTGCTCGGCTCGACCAGCACCGCGACCACCTTCACGCCTCGCGCCACCAGGCCCAGCAGCGCCTGGGCGATCGTCTCGTCCGTCGAGGCGGTAATGATGATAAGCGTGCTGTGTCGCCCGAATCGGCCCGCTTCGGCGATCAGTAATTCCGGCAGCGACTGGCGGCCCTCGGCGCGGATGACCGCGAGCGATTCGAGCACCTTCATCAGTTGCCGCGCGCCCCGGTCGGTCGGAATCAACTCGTGGTGTTGCCCGTGGGCCAGCAGGCCCACCGTGCGGTTCTGGTTCAGGAAGTGCCGCGCCAGCGAGGCCGCGACCGTGACCGCGTATTCCTCGGTCGAGTTGAGCAGCAGCTGCGCCAGCGGATCATCGTAGACGACCGGCGTCTTCGGCAACACGCTGGTCATGTGCGTGCGGCCGTCCATGTCGAGAACCACCCAAACATCGGCGGTCGGGTCCAGTTCGAACTCCTTGACCATCAGCTGTCCCGTGCGCGCTGTGGTGTTCCAGCTGATCCGGTTGAATGGATCGCCCGGCAGATACTCGCGCACCCCGACCGCGTTCGGCGTGATTTGCGGCGTGCGGCCCTGCGTCGTGCTGCCGCCGGGCAGCTCGCCGACAGGCAGGACGAACGACGAGACGTCTACCGTCGCCGGATAGACAAGGAGTTCGTGCGTCTGGGGCAGCAGTTTGCGCGTGGGAAAGAGGCCGAACGGGTCGCCGCCATGCACCGTCAGCGGGCCGACGGTGTAGCGCCCGCGCCGGGTGCAGATCGAGCGGATGTGCCAGCGGGCATTGCCGCGCGGCAGCAAACTGACGACCTGCGAGGCGTTGTGCCCCGGCAGCGTCGAGTGATCGTGGATTTCGACCCAGAGTTTGCCGAGGCGGGTCAGGTTCGTGACGCGCAGCCGCTCGGCGATCTCCTGGCCAACCTGCGCCCGGTCGGTGCCGCTGTCGCGCTCGATCCGCAGCCCGCGCAGACTCGTCCAACTCCACCACGCCGAGACAACCAGCACAGCCACCAGCGTGAGGAAGAGTTTATCGAGCAGCCGCCAGTCGTTGATCTGCGCCAGCGCGAGAATGACGACCGCGAAGATTGCGATCTTCAGCCAGTTCAGGCGCGCGGATGGGCCAAGCCCAGGCCAGCCGTTCACGCGTCTCGCCGTCCACGTAAGACGCCGCCGGCCACGCGCATCGGGCTGCTCGGCGGCGCAACGCGCGCCCCCGGCACGGGGGTGCTGGTCAGCAACTCGCGCACGACCAGCCGGCTATCCACATTCTTCATGCGCGCCGCCGGACTCATAATCAGGCGGTGCGCCAGGCTTGGCTCGGCCAGTTCCTTGATGTCGTCAGGGATGACGTACTCGCGCCCCTGCAACGCGGCCCAGGCGCGCGACGTGTTGTAGAGTGACAGGGAGCCGCGCGGGCTGGCGCCGAGATAGACGTCGTCGTGATTGCGACTCGCTTCGACCAGCGAGACGATGTACTCCACAATCAGGCGTTCGACATGCACCTCTTTGACTGCGTCCTGCGCGGCGATCAATTCATCCACCGTCACGACCTGTTGCAGGCTCTCCAGCGGGTGAACGTGGCGCTGCCGTTCCAGCACGTCAATCTCGCCCTCGCGGCCCGGATAGCCGAGCGATAGCCGGATCAGGAACCGGTCGAGTTGCGCCTCCGGCAGCGGGAAGGTGCCTTCATACTCAATGGGATTCTCGGTAGCCAGGACGACGAAGGGGTTCGGCAGCGGACGCGTCACCCCGTCCACCGTCACCTGCGCTTCTTCCATCGCTTCCAGCAATGCTGATTGCGTTTTGGGGGTCGCGCGGTTGATTTCGTCGGCGAGTACGATTTGCGCCATCACCGGCCCCGGCCGGTATTCGAACTGGTGCGTGCCCTGATTGAAAACGCTGACGCCGGTGACATCGGACGGCAGCAAATCGGGGGTAAATTGAATGCGGCGGAAAGAACAGCCGATTGAACGCGCGATGGCCTTGGCCAGCACTGTCTTGCCGACACCAGGGACATCTTCAATCAGGACATGGCCCTTGCAGAGCAAGGCAACCAGGACCAGCTGCACTTCGCGGCGCTTGCCGACGATGACGGACTCGACATTGCGCGCGACCCGTTCGGCGATCGTTTGCGCTGCCTGCATGGAACCTCCAACTCCTCTCCTCTGTCACCTGGACCGGAGACACTGACTGGGCCAATAATCAACAGTGGACGATGGCTACGCTTGTCTGAGGCGTCAGCGGAACCATTCGTAGCGCCAACGACGCCGGACGAACCAACACGGAGCGGCGCGGAGGATGTGGCGCGTGTCGCGGCTGCCAATGCACGCGCGGTGGCTGTTCAAATACACGATCACCGGGACGCCGGCCAGACGCGCATTCAGCACGGCTGGGTCGCCCCCAAGTATACCAATGACGCCCGCGATTACACCATCGCGGGTAACGCAGCGCTCGACGCATTCGTCTCGGCCCTTCGCACAATTCGTATCATAGCATAGTCGGCAGTCGTCAGCGCAACGTGGCTCAGCACCGGTTCTGACCGTCTGGCATAGCGTCGTTCTGAACTCACTGACGACTGACGGCCGACGACTGCCGACTGGTTGCTCTACATACGTTGTACTCACGAGGAATGGTTTTGGTTCCACCAGCCCAGAATTTACAGCGGTGGGGTCCAGGGCACGAGACGAATCAGTTTCGTGAAGAAGCCCTGATAGACACCGGCGAGCATGACCGCGCCAATGGCGACGATGAGGACGCCGGAGACGCGGTTCAGCGCGGGCAAGTAGCGATTGACCCGCCGGAAGGCTGGCATCACCCGGCCGAAGCCCGCCGCGACGAGCATGAACGGCGTGCCGAGGCCGAGCGAATAGATCGCCAGTAGCAGCACCGCACCGCCCACGTCCCGTCCCGCCGCCGCCATGACGGTGATCGCGCCGAGAATCGCGCCGATGCATGGGGTCCAGCCCAGCGCGAAAGTCGCGCCGACCAGCAGCGATGCCGGCCAGGAGCCACGCCGCGCCGGTTGATAGTGTGGCCGCCACTCACGTAACAGCGCCGGGATGCGAATAAAGCCCAGGTAATGTAGCCCGAGGACGATCAGAAAGATGCCGCCGACCTGCAAGATCGTGTCGCGGTGGCGTTGCAAACTCTGTCCCAGCACCCCGGCCGGCAAGCCAAAGAGGACGATGAAGACGATTGAGAAGCCGAGCACGAACGCCCCTGCGTTCCGCAGCAGGCGGGCGCGCACCGCCGTGCCCGCCTCAGCCAGTTCATCGCCCGTCATCCCGGCCAGGTAGCCGACGAAGAGCGGCACCAGGGGCAGCGTGCAAGGCGAGAAGAAGGAGAGTAGCCCCGCGAGAAAGGCCGTCACGATATTCGCCCCGGCGAGCATGTCCGCTTGCGCCCCCTTCCACACCTTGCATCGCGACATACGTGCGGCAAGTATAGCAGGGGCAGGCAATGCGGAATGCGGAGTGTGGAATAGGGACGGCCGAGGAGACTGGTCGCAGGCACGGCTCCGATGAGATAGCGCCACCGCATTCGTGACCAGCCGCCCAGTCCCCATGCTCGCGCCCGCACTCCGCACTCCGCACTGACCTGGCCCTCTTCCAGGGTGTCCGTACATACGGTATACTGGACGCCAGGACTGGTATCCTATGAACCTGCACGGCAAGGACGCGAGGCAGATGGCGGCGGAAACACAGATGCGGCGGAGCGGAATCGGGCGGAACTGGCGCGGTCATGTGCTTGGCGCGGCCTATGGCCGGGCGGTGGCGCTGAGCCTGCTGGCGACCGCCGGGCTGGCGGGGCTGGCGGCATATTCCAGCCAGCAAGTTGTGACGACCGGCGCCATTTTGCTGTTCGCGCGCGAGCAGTGGCTTTTCTGGCTGGCCGGCGCGCTCCTCGCGGTGACGACCGGCGTGCTGGTGGCGCGCTTTGCCACGCGCCACCAGTCTGCTGGTGCTAGCCTGCCGACCATGCCGCTCTTGCCGGCGGCGACCGCCTTCAGCGGTGTGCTGCTGGTGAGCATCTACCACGACCAGACAATACTCATCGCTGCCCCTGCGCTGATCGGCCTGGCGCTGCTGCTGGAACTGATCGCGCGGTATCACCTTGACGACCCGCTCGGCCGGGTGCGGCGACTGGCGCGCACGGCGCATGTGCTACTGACACACGGCGTCGCGTTCCTGGCCTTGGCGGCGATTTATCTCAACAAGGTTCGCTCACTGCTCTCCGCGACGACGGTCGCGTTGCTCGCCTGCTTGCTGCTGCTGCAAATCGCCGATGGCGAACGTTTTCCCGCCGAGCGACGGCTCATCTACGCCCTCGCAGGCGGCGTCATTCTGGGCGAGATTACCTGGGCGCTCAACTACTGGCCTCTCACCGGCTGGACCGGCGGCGCATTACTCCTCATCGCCTTCTACCTGCTGGCGGGGCTGATTCTGGCGCAGGTGCGCGAAGGACTACGCCGCCGTGACCTCCTCGAATACGGCCTCAGCAGCGCCATCATGTTCGCATTGGTGGTGATTAAGATGATAGCTGTTTGATGATAGATGTTAGTGGCTACGATCAGGTGGGCAGGCAGTGCGCGCATGTCGGTGTAGCGCCACCACTATCATCTATCATCTCGTCCCGGAGCGAGCCAATGCCCGACGACAAGGAACTCTACGACCTGCTGAGTATGCTCGACCGGCTAGAGGAGATTCGCGAAGACCTGCTCGAAATCGCGGGCGGCGAGTTCGTGGCCGATGAGGCGGAGGCCGAGGAATTGCGCGAGGAGATGCAATCGCTCGGCGTGAGCACACTGGCCGACGTCGAGCACCGCATCGCCGAGTTCAACGCGCAACTCGACCTGCGCGAGCACGATGACCCGGACCTGCCGGATGAGTAGGGGATAGCGAGCGACTTGCCAGCGGCAACGTATCAGCAGACCTGCACAGCGCCATGCTGAGCCACTATCCCCTACCCTCTATCCCTTTCCCCTCACGAACGGAGTGAGCCATGCCCGACCTCTTTGACCTGCAACGCGAACAGATTCTGGCCCAGCGCGCCCCACTGGCGACGCGGATGCGCCCGCGCACGCTCGACGACTTCACCGGCCAGGAGCAGATTGTCGGGCGCGGCACGCTGCTGCGCCGCATTATCGAGGCCGACCGCCTGCCGTCGCTCATCCTCTGGGGACCGCCCGGTGTCGGCAAAACGACGCTGGCGCGCATCATCGCGGAGACAACCCAGGCGCACTTCGTGCAACTGAGCGCGGTGACGGCCGGCGTGGCCGACCTGCGCGCGGCGGTCAAGGAGGCGAAAGACCGCCTGGGGATGCACGGCGGTCGGACGATCCTCTTTATTGACGAGGTTCACCGCTTCAACAAGGCCCAGCAGGACGCCATCCTGCCGCACGTCGAGGACGGCACGGTCACGCTGATTGGCGCAACGACCGAGAATCCCTCCTTCGAGGTCAACTCCGCTCTGCTGTCGCGCTCGCGCGTCTTCGTCCTCAAAGCCCTCAGCGACGACGCGTTGCGCGAACTGATCGCCCGCGCACTGGCCGACACCGAACGCGGCCTGGGCGCGGAGCGCGCGCGCCTGACCGATGACGCGCTGGCGCTACTGGTCAACTTCGCCAATGGCGACGCGCGCTTTGCGTTGAACACGCTCGAACTCGCGGTCGCCGCCGCGCCGGAGCTCGCGGGCGAGCGCGTAGTGGACGCGGCGCTGGTCGCGGAGGCGGCGCAGCGGCGCGCGGCAGTCTACGACAAGGCGGGAGAATCACACTACGACACGATTTCGGCGCTGCACAAGAGCCTGCGCGACTCCGACCCCGATGGGTCGCTCTACTGGCTGGCGCGGATGCTGGAGAGTGGCGACGATCCGCTCTACGTGACGCGGCGGCTGGTACGCTTCGCCTCGGAGGATGTCGGGCTGGCCGACCCACGCGCCCTGATGCTGGCGATGGCCGCGCAGCAGGCGGTCCACTTCCTTGGCTGGCCTGAGGCGAATACTGCGCTGGCCGAACTGACACTCTACCTGGCGACCGCGCCGAAGAGCAACAGCGCCTACACCGCCTACGCGGCAGCGCGCAAGGACGTCGAGGAGACGCGCAATGATCCGGTGCCGCTCCACCTCCGCAACGCGCCGACCGGCCTGATGCGCGGCCTCGGCTACGGCGCGGGCTATCAGTACGCCCACGATTACGAAGATGCGGTGGTGGTGCAGGAACACCTGCCGCCGAACCTCGCGGGCCACCGCTACTATACCCCCAGCGACCGGGGCTTCGAAGCGACGCTGGCCGAACGTCAGCGCGTCCGCGCCGAACGGCAGGCGGCAGGCGGCGGTGCGAAACTGCCCGGCACCGACGACCCGCCCTGGGAACCCTCCCGCCGCCGTAAGGCGCGCGAGGAGCAGAGCGCCGAGGAATAGCCGCCCGTACGCTACAGGCAGGGCGCGCATGATTCAGCCTGCCGGCATAGCAGCAGCACGCATAGCCAGAGTTCGAAGTGAGGGATCAGGCGCGAGCGCCGGTTACTCCGCTTCCGCCGGCTCCGGCGCGGCCTCGCTCGCGGCCAGGTCCAGTGTTTCCGCGTCGCTGTCGTCGGGCGATTGCGGCAGGAAGCCGAACGTGTAGGACTGCGCCACGATGTCACGCAGCGCCAGCCGTTCGGCGGCGGCGAGTTCCACGCGCAACGGATGGTTTGGGAGCGTGTTCGCCAGCATCGTCCGTACCTGGCGCATCAGGTCAATCGTCTTGTTGATCGTGAGGACGATGTCCCCCTCGCTCAGTTCGATCATCTCGGTCAGCCGGCTCATCACCGCGCCCTGGCACCAGGCGCGCAGCACGCCGAAAAAACTCTCATTGTAGCCGGTGGAAATGAAGAGCTCGTTGTGGCGCTCCGATGACAGCACCGCGCGCTGAATGTCGTCAATCTGGTCGCGCCGCTCCAGGAGATGCACCGGCAGTCCGTAGCGATTCGCGCCCCGAAACTCGCGGTCGAACGCGAACCAGGAGAAGACTTCGGCGACATCGGCCGGGCGCAGATCGGCGAAGACGCTGCGGTCCAGCATCTCGGTGATGATCAAGCCGTTGTTGTCAAAGACGCCAGCCAGCATGTCGGCCTTGGCGGTTGGCTCGCCCCGCTGCAAATAGTCAAAGCGGTGGAGGACGTTGCCGATACCGCGAATCAGATTGCGGACCCGCTCCTCCTCGGCGCGCGTCTCGCGCGCCAGTTGCTCGTCGCAGTCAGCGCGCTCGCGGTCCAGCTGCTCCGCCTCACGGAGATTCGCGCGGTGCTCCTTCCGCACCGGGCACTGGTGACAGACATGGGTATTGCGCCGCCCGGTCAGGTCGGACACCCGCGCCCGGGCATCGCTCAACTCCGCGTCCAGCCCAGCCAGTTCGGCGGCCAGCATCCGCGCGCGTTCCTCGTGGTGACGCGCGACCCAGGCATCGAGGTCGGGCAAATCAAGCGCAGCGGCTTCATCGCGCAGCCGCTGCACTTCCGCCGCCCCAACCAGCGCCGCCGCGTCCGGCGTGGGCTTTTGTGCCAGCATCAGCGCCTCGGGCATTTCGACCCAGGCGCCCTGCGGCGTCAGGTAATCTACCTGGCGATACTCCTGCACCAGCAGGACCGGCAGCGGACTATCACCCGGCGCCAGCGGCAGGAATAGGCCGACGCCGGAGCCGTTGCCCCGGCCCAGGTACGCGGCCCAGCCAGCGTCGCGCAGGTGGACGAGCGAACCGGGCGCGAGCGTGCGAAAGGCGTTCCGCAACGCCTGCCGGCCCGGCGCCTGCCAGGGCGGCGCGTCTACCGATTGCCGCGCCGCGTCCATCTCGGCCAGCACCGAGCGTTCTTTCGCGGCGGCGGTATCCAGGGCGCGGTTGAGCCGGCCATACTCGTGCAGCAGGTCGTCACCGTTATCATAGCCAATCAGGCAGCCGCGCGGCACCGCGTCGGCGCGTGACGCGGCGGCCAGCGCTTCGTCCTCCAGGTCGCGGATGCGGCGCGCGGTCTGGAACTGCGCGAGACTCTGCCCCATGAGCTGGCGCACCCGCTCGCCGCGCGGCGGATCCCAGAGGTTCAGCACAGTGTTATAGCGAATCTTGAAGGCGCTCCGCACCGGGTGGAGCGGCCCGGTCGCGATCGTCAGCGTCTCCTCGAAGGTGATGTAGGGCGAGTAGGGCACGAGCACATGGCCTTCCTCGTCCATGCCACGCCGGCCCGCCCGGCCTGCCATCTGCTGAAACTCGTTAGGAATCAGGGGGCGGCTGCGCTGGCCGTCCCACTTCGACATCCGGCCGACGACAACCGAGCGCGCAGGCATGTTGACGCCGAGCGCAAGCGTGTCGGTCGCGAAGACCACGCTCATCAGCGCGCGATTGAAGAGTTGCTCGACCAGCTGCTTCAGAATCGGCAGCAGGCCGGCGTGGTGGAAACCGATGCCGCGCCGCGCCAGCCGCGCCACCAGCTGCACCTGCTCCAGTTGCCGGTCTGACCGGCTCATCTGCCCCAGGTGCGCTTCGATCAGGCGCTCGATTTCGGCACGGGCGTTCTCGCCCCCTTCGGCCACGAAGTCGAGGCGCAGATTGGCGCAGAGTTCGGCGTAACGCTCGCAGTCTCGCCGGCTGAACAGGAAGTAGATGGCGGGCAGCAATTCGCCTTCCCGTAGCGCCCGCACGATGTCGTTCGGGTGCGGCTCGACCCGCGCGGCCTCGGGACCGGATGGCCGGCCGTTCGCGCCGCCGCGCCGCCGCATCTCGCCGCCTGTGTGGCGGAAGTTGGCGACCTGCTGGCCCGTGTGGTCAATGACCAGTCGCGCTTCGCCGTCGAGAAAGTAATAGAGCGCCAGCGGCACGGCGCGCTCGAAGTGTGTGATCAGCGCGATCGGGCGGTGCGTGCGCGCGATCCAGGCGGCGATCTCGCCGGCGTTGGAGACCGTCGCCGAGAGGCAGACGAGTTGAATATGCTCGGGACAGAGAATGATGGACTCTTCCCAGGTCGTCCCGCGCTCCGGGTCGGCGAGGTAGTGAATCTCGTCGAAGATGATCACGTCCACCGCGTCGAGCTCCCACGGTGTTTGCAGGAGCATATTGCGGAGAACTTCGGTCGTCATCACGATAACTTGCGCGCCGGCGTTCTCGCTGATGTCGCCGGTGAGCAAGCCAACCTCGTCGCCGTACGTCTGCCGCAGGTCGCGGAACTTCTGGTTGGACAGCGCCTTGATTGGCGTGGTGTAGAAGACCCGCCCACGCCGCCGGATGCCTTCGTAGACGCCGAATTCCGCCACCACGGTTTTGCCGGTGCCGGTCGGCGCGGCGACCATCACCGAATCGCCGGTGAGAAAGGTGCGGATGGCTTCTTCCTGAAACGGATCGAGCGCGAAGGGATAACTGGCGGCGAACTGAGCGAGCTGCCTGTCAATCTCGGCGCGGTCCACTGGCGTCGTTGTGCCTCCTCCGGCCGGCGGATCGCGGGCGACCTCCCCACGCCGCCTGGCGCTCGTATTGGGCAATTGTACATCGTGGTGCTCATCTACGCCGGTGCGTGCGCGAGGTTAGGCCAGCACCGTGCCTATCTACTAACGCAGGGCTGTGCTCAAGCAAACTACGACTCACGCTCTCAGGCATGCACGCCTTACTTGAGCGCGAAGTCTGCCTGTACGCGGCCGCTCGCCGGCACAGCGACAGTCTGCTGCGCCGACCGATCGCGGTACGATGCGGTCACTGCCACCTGGCCGGATGGCACATTCACCAGCACATAGTTCCCGGCACGATCGGCGGTTGCCGTGAGACCGGCGGCGACGACGACAGCGCCCGGCGCGCCCGCACAACCATCAGCAGTACAGTACCGCACGACGCCGAACACGGTGCCTGGCGGCGCCGGCGCCGACGTTGGGGTGCTCGTCGGCGCGGGCGGCGGCGTTGCCGT
>DASUBC010000615.1:0-3361 GCA_035763465.1 Thermomicrobiales bacterium | reverse complement strand
GTTGGGCACGACTGGGGCGCGGCGGTCGCCTGGGGCGTCGCGGCGCTGCTTCCGCAGCGCGTTGACCATCTCGTCGTCATTTCGGTTGGGCATCCCGGCACTGGAGGACGCCCAACGCTGGAGCAACTGCAAAAGGGCTGGTACCGATTGCTCTTTCAGTTCGAGGGGATTGCGGAAACGCTCGTGCAACAGGACGATTGGTATCTGCTGCGCGAACTGCTGCAAGGTGGCGGCGACGTCGAACAGTATATCGCGGACCTCGCGCAGCCGGGCGCGCTGACGGCCGCGCTGAACTGGTACCGCGCCAACCTGCCACCCGAGCGCCTGCTCGGTTCCTCACGCAACTTCCCGACAGTTCAGGCGACGACGCTGGGCATCTTCGGCACTGGCGACCTCTATCTGACCGAAGCCCCGATGCTGCGCTCCGCCGAGTTCGTGACTGGCGGCTGGCGCTACGAACGCTTCGAGGACGCCGGCCACTGGATACCGCTGGAGGAGTCGGAACGGCTGAACCAGCTGCTGCTGGAGTTTCTGCCTGTGTAACCTGACGTCCCACAGGTTCCGGACAGGCAGCAGTAGTTGCCGTGGGCGCAGCCGGTGAGGGTCATCCCGGATTGAAATCCGGGATGACCCTCAGCTGCACCGCGCGGGCAGCAGACAGACTAGCCCAAGCGCCGGTCAGCGTGTGACTTCGACGCCGCTGCCGGCGACGACTTCACCAATCGGCCACAGCGGCTGCTTCGCCGTCTGGAAGGCGCGCTCCAGCGCCGTAGCGCGATCAGCCGCCACACTGATCAGCAGGCCGCCCGAAGTCTGCGGATCGTGGAGCAGGTCGTCAAGCGAGCGAGCAAGGTCCGGCGGTGTCTGGACAGCGTGGGGGCCGGGCGCGGTGAAGTGCGCCCGGTTCCGGCCGTTGCCGCCGGGCACCAGGCCCAGTTCGGCATAGCGCAGCGCGCCGGTGAGCAGCGGCACGGCGGCCAGCGCGATTCGCAGCCGCACGCCACTTTTCTCGGCCATCTCGGCCGCGTGGCCGGCTAACCCGAAGCCGGTCACGTCGGTACAGGCGTTCACGCCGACTTCCTGCACCAGCCGGGCGGCAGCGCGATTGAGGCGCTGCATCGAGGCGACCGCCTCGGCGACGTGCTCGGGTTCGGCTGCTTCGCGCTTCAGCGCGGTGAGAATGATACCGGCCCCGATGGGCTTGGTCAGGTAGAGCCGGTCACCCGCCCGCGCGCCCGCTTTGGTGAGAATATGCGCCGGGTGAATTGTGCCGGTGACGCAGAGGCCGTACTTCGGCTCGTCGTCGGTGACGGTGTGCCCGCCGGCGATGACCGCGCCGGCTTCGGCCATCTTGTCCGCGCCGCCCGCGAAGACGCGACTGAGCAGCTCGGCCGGCAGATTCTCCGGCCAGGCCGCGATATTCAGCCCAAAGAGCACCTCACCGCCCATCGCGTAGACATCGCTCATCGCGTTGGCCGCCGCGATAGCGCCATAGGTATAGGCATCGTCAACGACCGGTGGAAAGAAATCCACCGTCTGAATAATTGCCAGCTCATCGCTCAGGCGATACACGGCGGCGTCATCGCTCGTCTGCAAGCCGACGAGCAGATTCGGATCGGTCAGCGCGGCGAGTGGACGCAGTACCTGCGCCAGGGTCTCTGGACCCAGTTTGGCCGCTCAACCAGCGCAAGAGGCGAGCGTGGTCAGCCTGATCTCGTCGCGTGTCTGCATCGCCGTTTACCTTCTCTCCACCACAATCGAACCACCTTCATTACGGTTCATGCTACGCAGCGCGAAATTGCTTGTCAACGCGCGGGCGCGGGGGAATTGGGCGTGAGTGTTGTTGTGCAGGGGGTGCGACCGCTATTGCTCGCCAACAGTTGGGCACGATGCCACACCAGTAATCTGTGCATTACTGGCGCAAAGTATTGATATTTTCTTCATCTTCTGCTACAGTTGCGCCGGAGATCGCGAGGCTGGTGACAATTGAATGTTGATGGTTCCCCTGGCGTTGATCCGTGCCGGCCTCGCGGTCTCGACTTCGTCCAGCACGAATCCCAGACATCGCTACAGACGGAGACGAGGCGGCTTTGTCACCCGCATGCCATGCTACAATCGCCCGGTATAGGCCGGTGTGTGGCGATGAGGAGCAGGGGAGAGGGATGACGCAGCCGTTGACCGGCATTCGGGTACTGGACCTGACGCGCGTGATGACCGGGCCATATTGCACGATGATGCTCGGCGATATGGGCGCCGACGTGATCAAGATCGAGCAACCGGGTAAAGGGGACGATACGAGGGCGTGGGGGCCACCATTTCTGGGTGGCGACGACGCGACGACGGGCGAAAGCGCCTATTACCTCAGCATCAACCGCAATAAGCGCAGTATCACGGTTAATCTGAAGGACGAGCAGGGCAAGGAGATCATTCGCCGCCTCGCCGCAAACAGCGATGTCGTCGTGGAAAACTTCGCGCCGGGTGTCACGAAGCGACTCGGCCTCAGTTACGACGACCTCCGCGCGGTGCAGCCCGACCTCGTCTACTGTTCGATTTCGGGCTTCGGGCAGGATGGTCCCGGCTTCGACCGCACCGCCTACGACATCATCGTGCAAGGGATGTCGGGGATGATGAGCATCACCGGCCAGGCGGACGACGATGGCGGGATGCCGACGAAGATGGGCGTGCCGATCGCCGACATGACCGCCGGGATGTTCGCCGCCTTCGCGATCGTCAACGCGCTCTTCCACCGTGAGCGCACCGGCGAGGGTCAGTATATTGACACGTCAATGCTCGGCGGCCAGGTGGCGCTGCTGGTGTACTACGCGGTCGGCTACTTCGCCACCGGCGAGGCGGCGCAGCGCCAGGGCAACCGGCATCAGACGGTCGTGCCGTACGACACCTTCTCCACCGCCGATGGCTACGTGAACCTGGCGATCGGCAACGAGCGGCTCTGGCAGAAGTTCTGCGACGCTTTCGGTCTCACGGAAGCGGCGGCCGACCCGCGCTTCGGCTCGAACGCCGCGCGCATGGCGAATCTCGGCCCGCTCTACGAGGCAATGAACGGCGCGCTACGCCAGCACACGACCGCCGAAGTGATGACGATCCTCGACGCGGTCGGGGTGCCGGCCGGGCCGATCGCGACGATCGATCAGGTCTTCGCGGCTCCGCAAACGCTGCACCTCGGTTTGAAGATGCCGGCGCCGCACCCAACCATCGCCGACCTCGCCACACCGGGCGTGCCCTACCGGATGCGCGGCACGCCCTGCCAGGTTCGGCACGCGCCGCCACTGCTCGGCCAGCACACCGCCGAGATTCTGGCCGAACTTGGCTACAGCGCGGCCGACATCGCCGCGCTGCACGA
>DASUBC010000614.1:0-7614 GCA_035763465.1 Thermomicrobiales bacterium | reverse complement strand
CCAGACCGGCCACGCCGACACCAGGCGCCAAGAACTCATCAACCAGATTCGTATGCTGCTGATAGAGAGGAATCAGATTGCCGGAGGCGTCGGCGAAGCGCATCGGCTGGCCGCTGCCGCTGAGATACCCGAGGGCGGGGGCGCCGCTCGATGTCTTCAGCCAGGTGCCCCACTGGTAGGAATTGAATTCCATCTGCACGCCGTAGTTGGCCTCGATTGTCGCCGCGTCGGCCCAGCCAAACCAGCGGACCATGTGGGTCCTCACCGTGCGCGGGGTAATGCTAAAGGTGCTTTCAAACCAGGAGAACGCGGAGTTGAAGCCGCTATCATAGCCAGTATCAACGTAGGGGTGGGGATCGAAGTCAAACCCCTGCGCCAGCCAGTTCGCCAGCGTGCTTGGTTCGGGATTACTGGCCTCGGACACATAGAAGGTCATCGTGGCGCTGTGCTGGGTCATCGCGGTGATTTCGGTCTGGTAATAGGAATCGGGGTTGGCGTGGGCGTCGCCGGTGACGACCGCGACGGTCGGTGCGGCGTTGGGGAAGAACCAGAGCGCGGGCACCGGCTGCGCCATCACCGTGCCGAGCAAGCGCACGAGGAGGCGCTGCTGGATGTCGGCCTGCGGCACGCTCGAACGGTCCAGGTCGGTCCAGCCGTAGTACAGATCGATTGTGCGGAAATAGCCGTCGCCGTCCTTATCGAGGTTGGCGTTGGCCGGGTTGCCTTGCCGCGTCAGGACGACACTCCTGGCAAGATCGTAACTGAACATCGCCGCCTGGCCGGAGCCATAGGCGGCCAGGGTCACCGCTGGCGTGGTGGTGCTGGTGGTGCGATTGCTGTAGAGCTGCGCGATCTGCGTGGCGCCGGCCAGGCCATAGCGGTTCGCGGCGCCGTGGTATTGCATGGTGTCGGCATATAGCCCGGCGCCGAGGGTCGGGTCGGTGATCTTCATGTAGCCTTCGGCGAGCGTGCCGCTGGGCGCGCTCAGCCCCAGGACGGGCGCCAGCCCGGCGGCGGGGCGCATCGCAACTAACCCACCGCCATTAGCGACGAAACTGGTGAGCGCGGTAATCTGGCTGGCGCTCGGCGCAGCCTCACCGAGCAGGACCGCGCGCCGGCCGGTCAGCAGGGTGCTATTGAGATCGGCAAGCGGATGCACCTCGAAGTCGCGGATCCCCTCGGCCAGCAGAATCTCCTGGAGGTACGCGCCAAACGGATTGCCGGACGGATTCGCGTTGTCATAGATGACCAGGAGCGGAGCGACGCCGGTCCCGGCGGCGGCGGCGCGCTGGGTAAGAGGCGCCACGCCGAAGACAGCCGGGGCACGTTGTAGCCCCGGCAGAAATGGGGAAACAGCGCCAGCGGCGAGCGCCTTAAGGAGCGTACGCCGTTGTAGGCGCAGCTGCGAGATCTGCCGGAGCTCCTTCACCCGTTGCATACGTAAACCCTTCTTCTCTGTGACTATTGGCGGTCACGATTTCCGTGCTTGTGGTATTCCCCATGGGTCTTGGCGCTGCGTGCTGGAGTAAATGGGCAATCAGTGGAACGGCGGCGCCCAGGTCGCTGACAATGGCGGACGGCGCCGCCGCGCTGGCGCGGACGGCGGGCAGGGCGTCGCTGCCCCGGCCGGTCAGCACCAGCACGGTCTGGCAGCGCGCCCGCTGGCCGGCCAGGATGTCCGACACCGCATCCCCAACGAAGACCGATCGGTCGAGCGCGATACCCAGCCGCGTCGCGGCCTCGAAAAGCAGGCCGGGCGCGGGTTTGCGGCAGCCGCATCGTTCGTCTGGCCGGTGTGGGCAGTAGACGATGTCCGTGATCTCGCCGCCGGCCTGGCGGACCACCTGGAGCATCTGCCGGTGAATCGCTTCCACGGTCTCGCGCGCCACCAGCCGCCGGCCAATGGCGGCCTGGTTCGTGACGACGACGATCGGCAAGTTGAACCGTGTGAGCGCGCGGAGCGCGTCGAGCACCCCCGGCACAAAGCGGAACTCGTCCCAACCTTTGACATGATCGGGACGGTTCTCGTTAATGACGCCGTCGCGATCGAGAAAGATGGCTGGTGTTGCCATGCTCACAGGCGCTCCCGTACCTGGCAAGCCACCAGGTGCGTCAGGATGACATGCAAGTCTTCGACCTGCTCGATGCAGCCGGCCGGCGTCCGTAGCCAGATGTCGGCCGCCGGCCCGAGAACCCCGCCGCCGCCGGTGAGCGCGGCCACGCGGGCGCCCACTTGCCGGGCAACAGCGGCGGTACGCAGGATATTGGGCGACATGCCGGACGCGCTGATCGCGATCAGCAGGTCGCCGGGGCCGCAGAGATTGCGAAGTTGCTCGGCGAAGACGTCTTCGTAGGCGACATCGTTTGCCCAGGCGGTGATCAGCGGGACATTGTCGGTCAGCGCGATGACGCGCAGCGACTGGCCGCCGGCGCGGGTGCCTTTCGCCAGGTCACAGGCGAAATGCGATGCTGTCGCCGCGCTGCCACCATTCCCAACCAGGAAGATTGTCTGCCTGGTGTGGGCCGCCTCGACGAGCAAGGCGACGAACTCTTCGACCGCTGTGGGAGAGACTTCATCCAACGCCTGCCGGATCGCGCTGAAATACTGCGCGGTGCTCGTCATCGTTTGCATTGCTTCGTCCTTTTCCCCGGGCGCCGGCGGCGCTGACTGCCGGAGGCTTTTCCGCAACAGGACATGCGGGTCCAATCAAGCGAGTTCACTCTAGCCCCCGCAGCCCATCGTGGGTCTATGCGTGGCGGCAGGCGTTTACTGACAGTCTGTTCAGTTTGGGTCAGTCCCTGGCGCGGTGGAGCAACAGGAGGCACGGCGCGTTGTGAAGGGATTGTCAGGCTTTCCTGACCCGGAGAGCAGGAGGGGTGTAACGCCAATGCCCGACGCTAGGTCTTGCGCATCGCAGGTCGTGATGCGGCGCCCCGCGCGGCAGGAGAGCAGGTATGGCCGTTCCCAAGACCACGTTGCAGCAGCCGGGCGGCGCCGCGCTTGGTGTCGCGCCGCGTCCGGCGCTCCGCTGGTTCGCCGCCTGCCGTGCGTTCTTGCTCAGCGATTTGGTGCTGCTGGCGCTCATCCCGGCGCTGCTCATCGTGGGGGCGTGGCATTTGGACCGCTACCCACGCACCTGGTTCGATGAAGGGATGTACCTGCAAACGGCCAGGAATCTGGCCCAGCACGGCCTCTACGCGGTGCGCTCCGCCGACGGCACGCTCGACTACGCGCCGGCCGTCGGGGTTGGTCCAACGACGATTCTGCCTGTCGCACTGGCCTTCCGGCTCGGCGGTGCGAGCCTGGCGCTCGCGCGGGTTGTGCCGTTCATCGCGCTGGTGCTGGCGACCGTGCTCCTCTATCTCCTGGCTCGCAACCTGTTCGGGCGGCTGGCCGCCCGCTGCACGCTCGTCCTGCTGCTCTGCCTGCCCGCGCTCGATTGGATCGCCACCGGCCGCCAGGTGCTGGGTGAAGTGCCGGCCGTCCTCTGTTTGCTGGCCGGCGGCATCCTGGCGCACCGCACGCCAGCGGGCCGCTTGCCGCTGCTGGGCGGCGCGCTGCTGGGCCTGGCGATGGTGACGAAAGGGCAGTACTTGCTGGTCTTGCCCGCCGCGATTGTCGCGATCGCGCTGCTGGACCATTTTGTCACGCGGCAGCGCCCGCTCCGCTGGTATCTGGGGCTGCTCGTCGCAGCCGGCGTGGTCTACGCGTGCTGGTTCATCGCGCTGCTGACTGTGGTGCAGCACGGGCAACTGATCGAAAACTACCGCCAGTTACGCGCCTCATCAGGCGGGGCGCTCCTGATCGTCAATCGTGCGCGCATGGTCGCGGCGGCGCGCTTCCTGCTCGGCCCGCAGGGCTTCTTCCTGGTCGTTCCGGCGACGCTGGCCGGCGCGTGGGCGACCTGGCGGGCGGAGGGGCAGCGGCGCCTGGCGCTCCTGAGCATCTGGGTCTTCCAGACATTGTGGCTGCTGTGGTTCACCGGCGCTTCCATCGCGTGGCCCCGCTACGCCTTCCCGGCGCTCGTGCTGAATACCCTATTCATGGGCTATCTCGCGGCGGTGCTACTGACTGTCGTGCGCGACGCGGCGGCACGCCGCGCCTGGCGCACCGCGCCGGCGCTCGCCAGCGCCGTGGCGCTCCTCCTGCTCGCTGTGCTCGTTGCACGGGGCGCCTGGGGGACGTTCGCGCCGATCGCCCGCGCCGATCAGCGCGAGCCACAGGCGTTCGCGCAGGCCGTAGAGACGCTCGTGCCGCCCAGCGCCACGATTGACGCCTGGGAACCGGAGATCGGGTTTCTGACCGACCGCACCATACAGTATCCCCCCTTGGGGTCACTCGACCGGGTCGTGCGGGCGCGCTGGCTGACTGGGGGCGCCAGTGTTGACCTGAGTGACACCCTGCGCGGCGATTACCTGATTGTTGGTCCCTTTGCCGGCTGGGTCGGCGTGTACGCGACAGCGACCAGTTCACCGCAATACCACCGGATTGCTCAGGTCGGACCATATGAACTCTATCAACGGACCGGCGCGCGGCCATAAGGCGCCGGAGTGGAGGAATTGGTATGACGAAACGGCTGCGTGTGGGCGTTGTTGGCGTCGGCGCGATGGGCGAGCACCACACGCGCGTGTACGCGGCACTGCCGGAGGCCGAGCTGGTCGGCGTCTATGACCCCAGCCGCGACCGTGCGGCGGAGGTGGCCGCGCGCTGGCAGACGCGGGCCTGGCCGGCGCTGCCGGACCTGCTGGCGGCCGTGGACGCGCTCAGTATCGCCTCGCCGACCAGCACCCACGAGGCGGTCGCGACGCAGGCGCTGGAACGGGGCGTGCATGTGCTGGTCGAAAAGCCGCTCGCCGCGTCGCTCGCCGCTGGGCAGCGGCTCGCCGCTGTCGCCGCTCGCCATCCGGCGCTGGTCGCTCAGGTTGGCTTCATCGAGCGCTTCAATCCCTGCGTACGCGTGCTCCATCGTTATCTGGCCGGGCAGCGCATCGTCACGATCACGATTGACCGGCTCAGCCCCTTCGGCCCACGGTGCCTCGACACGGACGTTATCCATGACTTGATGATCCACGACATTGACCTCACGCTAGCGGCGCTGGGTGAGGAACTGACGCTCCTGCGGGCCGAGGGCGAAGCGTTGCACGACAGCGGCGCCGATTGGGCGACTGCCTGGTTCACCACCCCGGATGGCGCGACCGCGACCCTGCGAGCGTCGCGGGTGGCCCAGGAGAAGGTGCGCCGGCTGGCGATTGTCACCGAGCGCGCTACCTTGCGCGCCGATCTGCTCGCCCGGCACGTCACCGTAACGGCGCACGGCGCCGCCCAGGCGGTCGAGACAATTGCCGTGCCGGACGACGAACCGTTGCGGCTGGAATTGCAGTATTTCCTCACCTGCGCCGCCAGCAGTGAGCAACCGATCGCCGGTGTTGACGCGGGCCTACGCGCGCTCGTCCAGGCGGCGGCGGTCGCCGCTGCCGCTATACCGCAGCCGGTAGGCGAACCGGCCCCGGTTGACCTGGCGGCCGGCCTGGCGTTGAGCGCCGGCTAATCAGCAGTGGTGAGCCGATACGGGAGAGACAGCATGACACGGCTATCAGTCATCATGCCCTGTTGCAACGAAGAAGATGCGATCGAACTGCTACCGGCGCGGCTTTTCCCCGCCCTGGAGCTACTCGCCCGGCGCTATGCGCTCGAACTCATCTGTGTTGACGATGGCAGCGCCGACGCCACCTGGGAGCGGCTCACGGCGTTACAGCAGACCGCGCCCTGGCCGGTCGTGCTGGCGCGGCACCAGCCGAATCGCGGCCTGGGCGCGGCGCTCCGCACCGGGCAGGCGCACGCAACCGGCGAGATCGTCGTCATGCTCGACGCAGACGGGACATATCCCTTCACGATTGTCGAGCCGCTGGTCGCCGCGCTCGAGCGCGGCGCCGATATCGCCACCGCGTCGCCCTATCACCGGGACGGCGGGGTGGCGGGGGTCTCGGGGCTGCGTCTGTTCTTCAGTCGCGGCGCCTCGCTGTGCTACCGGCTGCTGGTAGACCGGCGCATCGCCACCTATACGGCGATGGTTCGCGCCTATCGCGCCAGTATCCTGGCGGCGGCATTGCCGGAGGAAACGGGGTTTCTCCATGTGGCGATGACGCTGGTCGAAGCGCGGCGGCGTGGCGCGCGCATCGTGGAGATACCCGCCGTGCTAGCGCGGCGCGAAGTGGGGGTCTCCAAGGCAAAGATCGCGCGCATCACCCGCGCGCATCTCCGGTACATGCGGCGCTTGCTCCTCTTGCGCGCCACCGGCCGGTTCTGGCTGGCGCCGCGCGCCGCGCACGCGGCCGAGGCGCTGGAAGCGGTGCGTCATGGCTAGCGCCCGCCCGCGCCTGATCACCATTCTCGGCACCCGGCCGGAAATTATTAAGTGCTCGCCGTTGCTGCCATTGTTCGATCAGCGCTACGAGCACACGCTCGTGCATACCGGCCAGCACTATGACGATACGATGGACGCGCGCTTCTTCCGCGAACTCGGATTGCGCGCGCCCGACCACACGCTCGGCGTCGGCTCAGGGCCGCCGGCCAGCCAGGTGGCCCGGATGTTGACCGGCCTGGAGCCAATTCTCCAGGTCGGGATGCCGGACTGGGTCTTCGTGCAGGGCGACACGAACTCCACGCTGGCCGGCGCGCTGGCGGCGGCGAAACTTGGCTACCGCGTCGTGCATCTCGAAGCCGGCTGCCGATCGTTCAATCGTGCCATGCCCGAAGAGACGAACCGCGTGCTGGTGGACCATATCGCCGACCTCTGCCTGGCGCCGGACACGGCGGCAGCGGCGCACCTGGCCGCCGAAGGAATCGCGGCTGAACGGATCGTCATCGTTGGTTCGACCGCCGTGGACGCCTGCCTGCGAGTCACTACGCTGGCGACGCCGAGCCGGCCGATTCGCCCCGCGCCCGGGCCGGCCGTGCGCGACGGGTATCTCGTCGCCACCATTCACCGGGCGGAGAATACGACACCCGCGCGGCTTGCCGGTCTGCTCGGTGCGCTGGCCGACCTGAGTGTACGCTGGCCGGTGCTCTTCCCGGTCCACCCGCGCACAGCAGCGGTGATGCGCGACCTGGACCTCTCGTTGCCCGTGCGGGTGCGCTGCTGCGAACCACTTGGCTACGCCCAGATGATGCGCACCATCCAGGCGAGCCGGGGACTGCTGACCGATTCGGGCGGCTTGCAGGAGGAGGCTGCCGTGCTGGGGGTGCCGACCTTTATCCTGCGCCAGGAGACCGAATGGCGGGAACTGGTCGAGTCGGGGCATCACCGCCTGGTGGGCGCCGACCGTGCCGCGATTGTCGCCGCCGTGGAAGAGGCGTTCGACGGCGGCCCGCGCGAGGCCGCGATGCGGGCGCCAGTTGGTCGTGAACGCGCCGGCGCGACGGCGCGCGTGCTGGCCGCGCTGGCGGCGCCAGAGGAAGTCGCGCCGGCGCCGGCGCGCTACGCCGCCCTGGTCTGAGCAACACACGGAAAGGACCGCGACGTGGAGACAACTGAGCGGCAATCAGGCGCGCTGGGCGCGGCGCGGCAGAGAGCACGGGATCGCACACAAACGAAGGGGAATTCAGCAATGGTG
>DASUBC010000613.1:0-2492 GCA_035763465.1 Thermomicrobiales bacterium | reverse complement strand
GCCGTGTCTTATCGGGCGGCAGCGCCAGCGCCGGGGTCAATACGACAAACCAGGTTGGCGGCAGCGGCGGCAGTGGTGTGAGCAGTTCGCCAATGCCGGTTGCCAGCGCGGCGCCGCCGCGCAGGAAGAAGGGCACGTCCGCGCCGAGCGCCGCCGCCAGCGCCGCCAGTTCGGCGTCGGGCAAGGCGGGGCGCCAGCGTTCGCGCAGGGCACGCAGCGTGGCGGCGGCGTCACTGCTGCCACCGCCCAGGCCGGCCGCGACTGGAATCTGCTTTTCGAGCGTCAGGCTCACCGCCGGTGTGACACCCAGGCGCGCGGCCAGCGCCCGCGCCGCGCGCAGCGCGAGATTCTCGCCGTCGGCTGGCAGCGGCGGGTGTGTGGCGAGCGTGAGTTGTCCTGGCGGGGCAGTGGTGATAGTCAGTGTATCGTAGAGGGCGATCGTCTGAAAGATTGTGACGAGTTCATGATAGCCA
Organism: Thermomicrobiales bacterium; assembly: GCA_035763465.1. Lineage (GTDB taxonomy): Bacteria > Chloroflexota > Chloroflexia > Thermomicrobiales > CADCWN01 > DASUBC01. The sequence continues at coordinate 2,019 of DASUBC010000613.1, read as the reverse complement.
TCGGGACGATGGCCGAGGACTTCCAGGCCGAGGTTGAGCTTGGCCGGCGCTCGCAGTGTATGGAGTGTATGGTCGGTGGACGGCGCGCTCACGACGCGCCGTCCGCGTGCAGCCGTGCGTAGAGCGCCAGCCAATCCGCCACCGTCAGCGTCTCGGCGCGGCGTTCGGGCGCGATGCCCGCCGCCGCAAGCATGTCACCAATGGCCTCCTTCGGCAGCCCCAGACCCGCTGTGAGGCTATTCCGCACCGTTTTGCGCCGCTGGCCGAAACCGGCGGCGACCAGAGCGAAGAACGGCGCGTGGTCGGCTTCCGGCAGCGGCGGCGTGGGTAGCACATCCACGCGGAGGACCGCCGATTCGACCTTCGGCCGGGGAATGAACGCTCCCGGCGCGAGGCGCATCACGATCGTGGGCACGCCATAGAATTGCAGCGCGACCGCCAGCAGGCTCATCGCGGGCGGCTGGGCTACAATCCGCTCCGCCACCTCGCGCTGCACCATCACCACCAGCCGCGCTGGCCGGCGTGGGCTATCGAGAAAGTGGCGCAGCACCGCCGAGGTGATGCTGTACGGCAGGTTGGCGACGACGGTGTACGGCGTGTCGGTCGGCAGGTCGGCCAGCAGTGTTTCGGGCGGACAGCGCAATACGTTGGCTTCGACAATCGTCAGGCCCGGCAACTGGCCGATCTCGGCGCGCAGGTAGGCGGTGAGGCGCCGGTCGAGTTCAACCGCGATCACCCGGCCGGTTGGCGCCACGCGCGCCACCAGTTCCTTCGTCAGAACCCCGAGACCCGGTCCCACTTCGACCACGGTATCGCCCGGCGCCAGTCCGGCGGCGGCGGCAATCCGCGCGACGATCGCCGGATCGCTGAGGAAGTTTTGTCCCTTGCCTTTGCTTGGCCGCACCGCCAGGTCGCGCAGCAGGGCGCGCGTGCCAGGCGCGGCAGTCGTCTCGTCCATCGGCTCCACCAGGCGCGTTTCGCGCTGCCCAGCTGTCACCGGCAGCAATCGCTGTGCGTAAGAATAGCGTATGAGCCGGGCAGTCGGGCAGTAGGTTCTCCTCAGCACCGTGCCTGGCTGTAGGCTCCGGCGCCATTCCTGCGCGCTGCCCGACTGCCCGACTGCCCGGCTCATACGGTATACTTATGTTATGTCGGATTTGTTGATACCGGCAGTGTGGTCTCTAGGAAAGCATAGCCATGGATAATCGGGATAATGCCCCGCGCGGCTTACCACCAGCCCCGTCCCCCTTCGCGCCGGTGCGGCCGGGCGCGACGCCTGCGTCCACGCCTGCCGGCGCTCCACCGGCGCCGCCGACCTGGCCGGCGCTTCAAGGAGAGGTCGTAGCGGGGCCGGTCATCGCCGAGGGCGTCTATCCGGACAGCGGGCAGGCCGAGCGGCGCTCATCGTTCGGCGGTCCGCTCGCCAAGTTCTGGGTGCTGATCATCGCGGTGCTGGCGAAACTCAAGTATCTCGTCTTCCTGCTGAAGTTCAAAGCCTTCGGCACCTTCATTACGATGCTGGTCAGCGTGTGGGCCTACGCGCTGCTCTTCGGGCCGGCCTTCGCGGTTGGCCTGGTGCTACTGCTCTTCGTGCATGAGATGGGCCATGTCGTCGTGCTGCGCGCGCAGGGCGTCAAGGCGAGCGCGCCGATCTTCATCCCTTTCATGGGCGCGCTGATCGGGATGCGCGAGATGCCGAAGAACGCCTTCAACGAAGCGAAAGTAGCGCTGGGTGGGCCAATCGCCGGCAGCCTGGGCGCGCTCGCCTGCCTGATGCTCTGGCAATCTACCGGCTCGCCGCTCTTCATCGCGCTGACCTACTTCGGCTGCTGGCTGAACCTGTTCAACCTCATCCCGGTCAGCCCGCTCGACGGTGGCCGGGCGATGGCGGCGATCTCGCCGTGGGGCTGGCTGGTCGGTCTGGGGCTGCTGGTCGTGCTCTTCTTCCGGGTGCATAGCCTCTTCCTGGGCTTTATCCTCGTGATCGGGGCGATTGAGGTTTTCAAACGCTGGCAGGGA
>DASUBC010000612.1:0-10520 GCA_035763465.1 Thermomicrobiales bacterium | reverse complement strand
GCCTTCAGCCCGCGGTTTCAACCGCCAGGGCACACCACAACGCCACCGCTACACGCGGGCGGCGGCCCTGGCGCGTTCGCGGCGGGCCGGCGCTTTTGTGGGCGCTGCCTGGTGGCCGGTTTTCCAGGTGACGACCCGGTCGAGCATTTCCTGGGCGTTGGCGCGAGCCGCTGGCGCGATCGGCACGCCGTCGAGCATCGCGGCGATCTCGTCCACGCGCTCATCGGCGGTGATTTGCGCCACGCTGCTGACCGTGCGCTCGCCGATTTCCTGCTTGCTGATCTTGAAGTGACTGTCGGCGAACGCGGCGATCTGCGGCAGGTGGGAGATGCAGAGCACCTGGTGGCCGTTTGGCCCGGCGGATAGCCCCCAGAGTTTTTCGCCGACGACCTGCCCGCTGCGCCCCCCGACGCCAACATCAACTTCGTCGAAGACGAGCGTCGGCGTGGTATCCACTTCGGAGAGGATAGATTTCAGGGCCAGCATCAGCCGCGCGGTCTCACCGCCGGAGGCAACGCGCGCCAGCGGCTTCAGCGGCTCACCCACATTCGCGGCCAGCAAGAACTCGACGCGGTCCACGCCGTGCGTGTCGAAGGCGAGGTGGTGTTCCGTGCCCTGCTCGTCGCGCACCGGCGCGCCCTGCGGGTCGTCCGCGTGGGTGATCTGCACGGCGAACCGGGCGCGGCCCATGTTCAGTTCGGCAATCGCGCTCTCGACGGCGGCGGACAGGCGCTCACCGGCCGCGCGGCGCTGCGTGGTCAGCGCGGCGGCGCGGCGGCCAACCTCGGCCAGCAGGGTGGTCTCGCGCTCGCGCAGTTCTTCGGCGCGTTCCTCGCGGCGCTCGATTTGCGCCAGTTCCGCCTCGGCCTGCTCACCAAAGGCAATGACCTCCGGCAGCGTCGCGCCGTACTTGCGCTTGAGGTCTTTCAGCAGCGTCAGCCGTTCCTCGATCTCGACCAGCCGCGCTGGATCGGCCTCTACCCGTTCGCGGTAGTCACGAAGTGTGGCGGCGGCGTCCTCCAGCAGATAGACCTGTTCCTCGACCTGCGCGCGGGTCTCATCAAGTGACGGGTCGAGCCGCGCCAGTTCGGCCAGCGCCACGTTGACCTGCCGCAGCAGGTCGAGCGCTGCGCGCGGCGCTTTGCCGCCCGCGAAGTCGTCGCCCGCCGCGCCGTTGAGTTTGCGGTAGGCAACGTCGGCCAGTTCGGTCAGACGCTCCGCCGAACCGAGGATGCGGCGCTCGTGCAAGAGTTCGTCTTCTTCGTCTGGGCGCAGCCGCGCCGCCGCGATCTCTTCGACCTGGAAGCGCAGCAGGTCAATGCGCCGGGCCAGTTCGCGCTCGTCGCGGTCGAGGCTCGCCAGCCGCTCGCGCACCGCGCGCAGGTCGGCGACGACCGCGCTGAGGCTCTCGCGCTCGGCGGTCAGGCCGGCGTAGCGGTCGAGCAGGTCAATGTGGTTGGCCGGACGCAGCAGCGTCAGATGGTCGCTCTGGCCGTGAATATCCACCAACCGCTCGCCGAGTTTCGCCAGCGTGCCGGCGGTCACCGTGCGGCCATTGACCCGCGCAGTGCTGCGCCCCCCCGCCGCAATCTCGCGCGCGAGGATCAGCGGCTCGTCGTCCGCGCCGTCATCGTCCACCAGTCCGTATTCCGCCAGCAGGGCGTGGATGTCCGCCGCGTTCGCCGCGCCGAGTTCGAAGACGCCCTCGACCCGCGCGCTCGGCGCGCCCGCGCGCACAAACTCCGCGCCGGTGCGCTCGCCGAGGATCGCGCCGAGCGCGTCAATGATGATGGACTTGCCCGCGCCCGTCTCGCCGGTAAGCGCGTTGAAGCCCGGCCCAAAGACCAGCCGCAGCCGGTCAATAATCGCGAAGTCGCGAATGCTCAGTTCTACCAGCATGGTCGCCGCCAGTCCCCCGAACGCCAATCCCCACACGTTCGTACATATTCGCCAAGTATACCAGGGCGGTGGGGCGGGAGAGGCGCTGTTTTCAACGCAGAGGGCGCAGAGAGCGCAGAGGACGCGGAGTGTATTGAGATTGGTGAGGCAAGCGCGGTTGGTAGGAAGCCGACCATACGGTAGCACTACCGCGCCCTTCTCTCGTTCCTCTCTGTGGTCTCTGCGCGCTCCGCGTCCTCTGCGTTAAAATCCCTCTTACGTGTGGCGTCGTGGCGCGGAGGAGTTGGTGGGTTGACGGAGCGATGGCGGGCGCGGCCGGCGGGCGCTGAGGCGTTAATCGCGGCGCTTGAGACCGAAGGGGTCGAGTACCTCTTCGGTATTCCTGGCGTGCATACGCTGTTGCCCTTTGATCTCCTGCATGATCACCCGACGATTCGGCCCATCATTACACGGCACGAAAGCGGCGCGGGCTTCGCGGCCGACGGCTACGCGCGCGCGAGCGGCAAGCCGGGCGTCTGCCTGGTCGTGCCAGGGCCGGGCGCGACGAATCTGGCGACGGCGGCGCTCGTCGCGCGCAGCGACCGCGTGCCGCTGGTGCTGATCGCCGCCGCCGTGCCGGCCGCGCTGCTGGGCCGCGCCGCCATCCACGAACTCGACCTGGACGCCTTCTTCGCGCCGCTCGTCAAGGGGCGCGTTGCGGTCAGTTCGCCGACGCTGAACGCCGTCGCAACGGCGGTGGCGCGGGCATTCGCGCTCGCCCAGGCCGAGCCGCCCGGCCCGGTGCAACTCGCCTTCCCTTATGATCTCTTCGGCTGGCGCGATAGCGGCCTGGCGACGCGCGTCGCGCTGGCCGTGCCGCGCGCGCCTGACCTCACCCCGCGCCTGCCCGAACGCGCGGTGCTGGAATGGGCGCTGGCGACCTTGCGCGAGGCGAAGTCGCCGCTGATTTACGCTGGTCACGGCGTTGTGCGTGCCGAAGCCGGCGCGGCGCTGCTCACACTGGCGGAGGTGCTCGGCGCGCCGGTCATGACCTCGAATAAGGCGCGCGGCGTCATCCCCGAAGACCACCCGCTCGCCGCCGGCATCCCCAGCATGGCCGGCGCTGCCGCGCTGGCGCGCGAGGCCGACGTCTGCCTGGCCCTCGGCACGCGCTTCAACGAGTACACGACGCTGACCTGGCAATTGCCCCTGCCGCGCCGGCTCATCCGCGTGGACCGCGACCTGAATGTGTTGAGCCAGAACTACCCGGCGGAAATCGCGCTGGCCGGCGATGTCGGCGCGGTGCTCGCCTGGTTACTGGAGCGCCTGCCCGCGCGCCCGCAGCGCCTGCCGTCACCAGCTGTCTCCGCCACGACCGCCTTGCGCGAGCGGCGCGTGACCAGCCTGGACCGCTTCATGTTCGCTTCGAGCGACGCCGCGCCGCCCTTCCACCCGCGCTTTGTCGCCCGCACCCTGCGCGAACTGCTGCCGCCCAATGCGATCTTCGTCTCCGACGGCTCGGCGACCGAATCGTGGCTCTACGAGCCAGGCTTCACCATCACCCGGCCAGATTCGCTCTTTGTGCCGGAGATTCAGCAGACGATGGGCTATGCGCCCGGCGCGGCGCTCGGCGCGGCGCTTGGCGCGCCCGGCCGCCCGGTCGTCGCGGTCGTCGGCGATGGCAGCCTGACGATGGCGCTGGGCGAACTGGCCGCGATCGCCGCCGCGCGCGTGCCGTTGACCATCGTCGTCTTCAACGATGGCGCGTACAACGCCCTGCGCGTACGGCAGGAAGCGGTCTACGATGGCCGCTACGTCGGCACCCAGCTCGGCCCGCTCGATTTCGCCCAGCTCGCGCGCGGCGTCGGCCTGCGCGGCGAGCGCATCATCTTCGCCGAACAACTCCGCCGCCGCCTGCGCGAAGCCCTCACCCAGAAGGAACCGCTGCTGCTCGACGTGCCGATTGCCCCCGAACCCCTCTCCGAACGCTACACTGCGGTAATCGAGGCGACACAGCATGACTAGCGAAAGGAACTTTCATGGAGGTAGGTATAGCTAACCACAAATCTGCCGGGTCTCCTGCTCTTGCAATCGCCACTTCGTTCAACTGACAGCTTTCTTTAGAGCAACAGTTACCGCTCATTGCCGCCGCCGGCTTTACGCATGTCTCATTCGATGCGATTTTCTACGTCCTGCGGGCTGGCTGTCCTTGGCGGTATCTGCCGGCCGACTTCCCGCCGTGGAAGAGTGCCTAGATAGTCTGTACGCAATAGGCAAAACGGGAGATGGGGGCCGTCACGCGAGGTGGGGATCGCATAGCGGATCTCCACCTCCGTGTCGGTGACGATGACGCGGTCGATGAGCAATTCGACGAGGTGGCGCCGTTGGGGGAACGTCGCCTCGTCGAGCCCGACCTGGACGGCGGCACAGAAGGCGGCGAGGCCGGTCGCCACGCCGGCGAGGTCGCACTGTTGCTGGGCACTGGCTTCGAGCTGGCCCTGTTGCGCCCGGAGTTGCTCATCGCGCTGCCGCAGTTCCTGCTTGGTCCGCTCGAACTCAGCCAGCTCGACGACGCCATCGAGATAGGCGGCGAGCAACCGCTGGCCCTGGCGCGCCACCTGGCCGCGCGCCGTCCGGATGGCGGTGAGCCGGGCCTGGAGTTCTTGCGCCACCCAGTGCCCGCCCTGCGCGCGGGCAAGTGCCGCCGCGAGGCGATCGGGCGCGGTGACGAGCGCGACAAGATCGGCCCAAACCAGCGCCTCTAACTGCCCCGCCGGGATGTGGCGCGCCCGACAGCGCGCCGAGGCGTCGAGGCGCCGGAGCCCGGTGCAGACGTAATAGCTCCGCCCATCCCAGGTCGTGCGCGCATGGGTGCCCTGGCGGCAGTCGCCGCAGCTGACGAGCGCGCGCAGGAGGTACTGGTTGGCCGTATTGTTGCGGCTCGCCTGCGCACGATTCCGCGCCAACTTGGCTTGCGCCCGCGCGAAGGTTTCCTCATCGATGAGGGCGGGGACCGTCACCGGCAGCCATTCGTCCTCGGGTCGGGCGACATGGGTCCGCCCCGAGCCAACCGGGACCAGGGCCGAGTGGCGTGTGCGCGCGGTGGTCGCCCGGGTGCGGTGGCCGAACGCGGTGCCGAGGTACGCGCGATTCTGGAGGATGCCCCGGATGGTGGCGCGCGGCCATTCGCGCTTCCCGGTCGGGCTGGGGATGCCGCGGGTATGCAGGCGCGCGGCTACGCTCAGTAAGGTAGCGCCCTCCTCCAGGTACCAGGCGAAGAGCTGCTCCACGAGCGCTGCGGCCGCGGGATCCCGCCGTACGCCCGCCGGGTCGCGGGGGTGCTGCGGGTCGACCTGATAGCCCAGCGGCACCCGAACCCACGGCAGGAGTTGCCCCGCGCGAAGCCGGTTGAGGCGCCCCCGCCGCATCCGCTCGGCGATCAGCGTGCGCTCGTACTCGGCCACCGCGCCGCGGATTTGCAGGAGCAGCTGGTCGTGCGGGTCCTGGCTCATCGGGCGTTCGACAAACACCGCCTGACAGCCCCGCCCCGCCAATTCCTCCAGGATGAGCATCTGGTGGACGTAGTTCCGCGCCAGCCGGTCCGGCGCGGTGATCAGGACCGCGTCCAGCGCGGCAGCCGCCACACAGTCGCGTAGGGCGTCGAGACCCGGCCGGCCGAGCACCGCGCCACTGTAGCCGTCATCGCGGAAGATCCGCTCCGGCATCACCGCCCAGCCCTGCTCCTGCGCGTGGAGTTGGAGCCGGTCCAGTTGCTGCTCGATGGTCTGGGTCTGGGCTTGCCGCTGGGTCGAGACGCGGGCATAGAGCGCTACTCGCATCGGGCACCTCCATCTGTCCTGGCGATCCCGAGGGCGTCGTCTCCCGCCGCAGCAACGCCTGATACGCCCGATCCCAGCGCCGCTGGCCGTCGCTGTCCGCCACCAACACCCGGCGCACCTGCCACTCCCGCCGCATCGTTGTCCCCCTCGCGATCTTCGATCCGCGAGGGCAATTGTCGGCGCGGGCGCAGCCTTAACGCGCCGGGTAGCCGTCGTGTACAACAGAACTTGTCGTTTGTGATTAGACCATCTATGACCACTCCATCCGCTGGCAGCGCGCTGGCGTCTGGGCGCGCATACTCCTGGTGCTGCGCTCACCAACTGCCTCATCAGGTTGACCGGTGATGAACCCCTCGAAAGCTAGAGCCTGGCTGACGACATATCCCTGGCAGCGTTGCCCTGGACCGTCCACTTGCCCAAATGTGCAGTTTGTGGGCTTCGTTCTGGGATATTCCCTCCCCAGTTCAGGCCGGCACAGTGGTGACCAGGCCAGCGACAAGCGACGGCCTCCTGGTATGCCATTCGCAACGGGAACCAATCCTTGACGCAGGACGTTCACAAAAAGTAGGATCGCCCAGTGTGGGGGCTGGCGATGCCGGCCTGATTTTGTGTGCATGAAGATTGCGATAGGAGGGTATCGCCGCGCTGACCGCGCGGCACAAGCGGCCTGAGACGCGATGAGGCGGTAGGAGAATCGGTGGAGACAGGACAACACACGGGAACGGCCACGCTCGAACGGCCGGTGGAAACGACGCCCACACCGGCGCCCGCCAGCGTCGCCGGGACCGAGTTCCTCACCTGGTTACGGGAGCTCTGGCGCACTGACTGGTTCCGGATACCGCTCCTCATCTTCGCACTCAGCCGGGCCTACGTTTTCCTGCTCGGCGCGATCGCGATGTGGATTGATGTGACGCTGCCAGCGGTGCCCGCGCTCGGCTACTACATGCCGGAACTCTACGGCCCCGCGCACTATCTCCTGCAACCCTGGCGCAACTGGGACGGTCACTGGTTCACGCTGGTCGCGACACGCGGCTACAGTCTCGACAAGGCGACGACCGCATTCTTCCCGCTCTATCCGCTGCTCTTGCACTGGGTCAGCTGGTTCCTCGATGACCGAATCGAACTGGCCGGCGTACTCATCTCCAATATCGCCTTTCTTGGCGCGCTGATCGTCTTCTACCGACTCGTCGCGCTCGACTTCTCGGCCGCGGTTGCGCGGCGCACACTCGTCTGCCTGGCCCTCTTTCCGGTTTCCTTCTACTTTAACGCGGTCTACAGCGAGTCGCTCTTTCTCCTGCTGGCGGTCGGCTGTTTCTACGCGGCGCGGCGCGACCGTTGGTGGCTGGCCGGCGTGCTGGGCTTCCTGGCCGCGCTGACGCGCAGTCATGGCGTGCTGCTGGCGCTCCCCCTCGGACTGCTCTTCCTGAAACAACAGGGTTGGCGGCCCTGGCAGTGGCGCGCGAACCCCATCAGCATCCTGCTCGTCCCCTTTGGCATGATGGCGTACATGGCCTATTTGCGCCGCATCTGGAACGACCCGCTGGTGATGATTCACGCGCAGAAAGGCTGGGATCGGTACTCCGCCAACCCGATCGAGACGATGCAGGCAGGCGTCAAAGCGGTCAATGGCTGCGCGGTGCGCGACTGGAACGCCGGGGTGAACTTCTGCTGGGCCAACCAGTTCGTCCAGCACCCTGGTCTGGCGACCGTGCGCGATCTGCACTGGCGCTGGGGCCTCTCGGAGAGCAACGCCGTTGAACTGGTGGCGGCACTCTTTCTCTTCGCGCTCGGCATCGCGGCGCTACGGTATTTGCCGCTAGCCTATAGTTCGTTCCTGGCGGCCGGTATTATTCTGCCGCTGTGGTCACCGTCTAGCGTCCATCCGCTGATGTCCATGATTCGCTTTACGTTGATTCTCTTCCCCGCCTTCATCGTCCTCGGCAAGGTCACGCGCTGGCGGCCGGTCTACGTGGCGGTCGTCACGGTCTTCTCGCTCCTGCTCGCCTTTTTCACCATCCAGTTCGCCTCCTGGCTCTGGGTCGCCTGAGCGGACGAGTCGGGCAGACGGCAGACGGGCAGTGGGTGCTCCTCAGCACGGTGGCTGGTGGCAGGCGTGGTGCTGAGGAGGGCTACCCCGGATTGAAATCCGGGGCTAGCTGGCGCTCACGCGCCACGAAGTCCCCCTGCGGGGACTGGAGCTAGTCAACCGACATGGTGATCATCCAGCCCCGGCGTTATTCTGAACCCAGTCCGCGTAGGCGGACTTCGTGGCCGCAGCCTTCAGCCCGCGGTTTCAACCGCCGGGGCACCCCTCAGCGGCATCGTGCTGATCTACACGCACCGTGCTGAGGCGAACTCACTGCCTGTCTGCCCGGCTCGTGCTATACTCCGCCTCGCAATAACTGAAGATGTGGGTCGCCTGCCCCGGAACGCAGGCGTGGAGGAGGCAGTCAAGGCTGCCTCCTCATGCTGTCTGGCGGCTATGCCGCTTCTCCTGGTCTGCTCCTGGAAGGAACGATGGAACCGATCGAACTCTTTATCGTCTTGCTCATCCTGGCGGCGGTCGTGGCGGTCGCGGCGCAATGGCTGCGGCTGCAATACACGCTGGCGCTGCTGTTGGTCGGCCTGGCGCTTAGTATTGCTAACTTCGTGCCGACCATCACGCTGACCTCGGACGTCATCCTGCTAATCTTCCTGCCGCCCCTGCTCTTTGAAGCCGCGTTCATGCTCGATTTGACGCTGTTGTGGCAGCAGCGGCGTGGTGTGCTGGCGCTCGCCTTTCCGGGCACCGTGCTCGCCATGGCGGTCGGTGGCGCGCTCGTGCATTGGCTGGTTGGCCTGCCGTGGTCGGTGGCGCTCCTCTTTGGCGCGATGATCGCTGCCACCGATCCGGTCGCGGTTCTTGCCACGTTTCGCGAGTTGCGGGTCTCGAAGAACCTCGAAGCGCTGGTGGAAGGCGAAAGTCTGTTCAATGACGGCATCGCCTTAGTGCTGTTCGCAACGCTGATCAGTGCGGTCGAAGGGCAACTCTCACTGCCAGTGGTGGCCGGTGAATTCATCCTCAAGATCGCGGGTGGTGTAGTGGTGGGGCTGGTGGTCGCCTGGGTCGGCCACTACCTGATCGCGCTGACCGACCGGCACCTGGCCGAAATGATTGTCTCCATCGCGGTCGCCTATGGCGCGTTCCTCGGCGCGGACAAACTCCATCTCTCGGGCGTAATCGCGACCCTGACCGCAGCGATGGCGCTGCGCTATCTCGGCAACGCGCGCGGCTGGGTCTTCAGTGACGGCTCGCTGCGCCTAATCGGCGATCTCTGGGAGTTCCTGGCCTTCCTGGCGAATGCCGCGCTCTTCCTGTTGATCGGGATGACCGAGCGCGGCGCCGGCTTGCTCCACCATCCGTTCGCCGTCATCGGCGGCATCGCCGCCGCGCTCGTTGGCCGGGCGGCGGTCGCGTATGGCCTCGGCGCGTTGCTGCCGCTGCTCGGCGTCAACCTCTCCGGCACAGAGCGGCAGGTGCTCTTCTGGGGTGGGCTGCGCGGCGCGGTCGCGCTCGCGGCTGTGTTGAGTTTGCCTGCTACCTTTCCTTACCATGACGAACTGCTGGCGATGACCTACGCTGTCGTTGTCTTCACTATCCTGGCGCAGGGCTTGACGGTTGGTCCGCTGGTACGCCGACTGGGCCTGAGTAGGGGATAGGGGATAGTGCCTTGCCATAAGGCAGTGTTAGGAGATTAGCACAGTGCTGACGAGAAACTATCCCCTATCCCCTCGCTGTCCCGCGCCAGTGCTATCATTGCCAGTCAGGATGCCGGGCATCCGCATTTGGAAATGGAGGCGCGGTGTACGTTGTCGGCACAGCCGGGCATGTAGACCACGGCAAGTCAACGCTGGTTAAGGCGCTGACCGGCATTGACCCCGACCGCCTGCGCGAGGAGCGCGAGCGGGCGATGACAATTGACCTCGGCTTCGCCTGGCTGACGCTGCCGAGCGGGCGCGAGGTCAGCATCGTGGACGTGCCGGGCCACGAGCGTTTCATCAAGAATATGCTCGCCGGGGTCGGTGGCATTGACGCCGCGCTGCTGATCGTCGCGGCGGACGAAGGACCGATGCCGCAGACGGCCGAGCACCTGGCGATTCTCGACCTGCTCGGCGTCGCGCGCGGTCTGGTCGTTCTGACGAAGCGCGACCTGGTGGACGACGACTGGCTCGCGCTGGTCCGCGAGGAGACGCGCGAGCGCCTGGCCGGCACGACGCTGGCGGAGGCGCCGCTGGTCGCCGTCTCCGCGACGACCGGCGCGGGCCTGGATGAGTTGCGCGCGGCGCTTGACCGCCTGCTCGACGAGACGCCGGAACGCGGCGTCACTGGCGCGCCGCGCCTGCCGATCGACCGCGTCTTCACCATCAGTGGCTTTGGCACCGTCGTCACCGGCACGCTGAGTGATGGTGTGCTGACGGTCGGACAGGAGGTCGCAATTCTGCCGGCCGGCAAGCGCGGCCGGATTCGCGGCCTGCAAAGCCACCGCGCGAAGGTGAGCGAGGCCCAGCCGGGCAGCCGGGTCGCGGTCAACCTGTCTGGTCTGGCGGTGGACGAGTTGCGCCGGGGCGACCTTCTGACGCTGCCTGGCGCGCTGCCCGTGACCGACCGCCTCGACGTGCGTCTCACGCTGACGGCCGATGCGCCGGTCGAACTGGAGCAGAATGACGAGGTTGACTTCTTCCTCGGCGCGGCCGAATTGCCCGCGCGCCTGACCCTGCTCGACCAGGCAAAACTGCGGCCGGGCGCGAGCGCCTGGGCGCAGG
>DASUBC010000611.1:0-7054 GCA_035763465.1 Thermomicrobiales bacterium | reverse complement strand
GCCTTGCTGCGGTTCGCAATCGTGCTCCAGCGACCAGCCCGGCGCTAGCGTGCAGTGCCGGATCGTCAGCCGCCCCAGCGGGCCGGCCGCCTGCACGCTCCGCCCGGCGACCAGCAAGCCGTCGAGCGTGAGCCGGGGCGGCGGCGCGGCGGGTCCATCGGCCGGCGCGGGCAGCGCCCGGATGCGTAGCGCGGCGGGCCGGTTGCTGTCCCAGTCGAGCAGGCGAATCACCGGACGGGTCCGCTGCGCCGCGCGCAGTTCCAGGCACTCGCCCGCCGCCAGCATGAGCTCGATCGGCTCCTGGTAGACGCCGCTGTCGGCGATTTCAATCAACGCGTCGGCCGCGTTGCCCGCCTGCCGAGCGGCGCGCCAGCGCTGGACCGCCGCCATAATCGTCTGATCCTGCTCATCCGGCCCCACGCGATAGAGGACGCGTGCGCCCACCGGACTGAGCGGGCGGTCGTATTCGCCGCCGCCGAGCGGGGCGCTGAAGCCGTAGTAATAGGAGACCCACACGCCGCCCTCGGGCGCCTGGCGCGGCGGAAAGGCGATCCGGCCGCGTACCGGATCAACAGCCACCTGATCGCGCTGCGGGACGTAGCGCCAGGCGCTGAGATCGGCGGCGACGATCTGCGCCAGCGGCACGGGCTGGTCGAGCCCGTCCCGCCAGATGTACAGGCTTTTGGCCGGCCCGTAGTAATCGGCGGTGCGGTCGTCAAAGGGGCGGCGGCGAATCCAATCCGGCACGTTCAGGTCGCCCGCGCTAAACGCCGGTTCCGGCTCCGCGACCGGGTTGGTGAGCAGCGGCGTATCGTTGCCGAGGATACTGAAGGTATAGTGATTGGGGAAGCGGTCCACGCAGAAGGCTGGCGCCCGCGTGATGGAGAAGGGCTGCAAGCGCCAGACGAAGAGGCCGATGCTGGGGATGTTGTAGCGGCGCTGCGTGCGGGTGGCGTTGCTCCGGCCCACGCTGATGGTGTGCGCCAGTTCATCGAAGGGACCATCGAGCCGGTCGAGCGCGTCGCCCCGGCGGAGGTCGGCGGTGCGCCCGCGTCCGAGGCGCAGGTGGTTGAGCGGCTGGGTCAGGCCGAGCAGGGCGTAAAACTCCACCGCGCGGGCGGGCCAGCCGGCCACGTCGTTCGCCAGTTGTTCCAGCAGCGCCAGCGTGCCCTTACGGCGGCGGGCGGCGGTCGTGTTAGCGACATCGCGGCGCGGGAAGACGATCCGGTTCCGCAGTTGTCCTTCCGCCGTCGCCGCCTGGTTCGGTTCGCCGGCCTCGTGAATCGGCTGGTAGCCGATCAGGTCGCCCAGGTACGGCGTCACCCAGTCCTGGCAGGTTTCGATGAACCAGTTCGTGTAGAGCTGGTCAATATCCGCCTCGACCACATTGACCTGCTCGCTGATCACCCGGAGCAGGGCGCGCAGCGGCTCGCCCTGGTCGGCGTCGCGCAGCCGGTAGATCGCTGGTAGCAGGTTGTAGAGCCGGTCGGTGTCGGGACGGTTCATCCCTTGATCTCCTTGAGAATGAGCGTGTCGGGTAGCGCCGGCGACAGGAGCGCGAGCCGCGCCGGTCGGAGGCCGCGGAAGACGGTCAAGACCTGGCCGGGGATGAGCGTGGCGTCGGTCAGGCCAGGATTCAGCCGGAGCAGGTCGGCGAGTGTAAGGCCGTATTGCGCGGCGATGGCGGTGAGCGTCTCGCCGGCCGCGACAGTATGCGTCTGCTCCTCGAACCGCGCGAGCTCGACCGGAATACGCTGCTGCGGCGGCTGGAACGTCGCAATCAGGTCCGGCAGCGCCGCCGGAGTTATGGTCTCCGGCGCCACGCCACAGGCATCCACGTCTACGTACGCTACGCCTGGCGCCGCCTGCATGACCGCGATGGCCTCGCTGAGGAACAGGTCCTGGCCGAGGTCGCGGCGGTCGAAACTGAACGCGGCCAGCAGGGCCGCGCGCACCTGCGGTTCCACCAGCGCCCAGAGATAATCCGGCGCGACGCGGACACCGGCGCTGAGGACCAGCAACGCCAGCTCGCGGACGGCAACCTGCACAGTCACCGCCGGATCGCCATACTGGAGCAGCGCCAGGCGCAGGTTCCGGTACAGGTCGGAGGTCAGGGCGATCGGGATGTCGCCGGCGCCCGCGATCGTGAGATGCACGACTTCCCGCCGGCCGTCCGAGAGGCGGCGGGCGCTGGCCTTGCCGATGCCGGCGAAGGTGCGCGCGAAGGCGGCGTAGTCGGGCACGGAGACGAGGCGGTCGAGCGCCAGCAGTCCGAGTGGCACGCTAGAACGCGCCTGCTCCTGGCTCTCGCGGTCGGCGCCCCCGGTGGCCGGCAGCGGGTTGATGACGCTGTTGACCCCCAGCGGCCGGCTCTGCAAGTTGCGAATCTGCTCCGCCTTGACGTTGCCGCCTCGCCCGATACCGGCGCGGTAGCCCGCCGTGATATTCTCGGCGCCGCTCGCCGGCCGTGCGCCGTAGCGGCCGTTGCCAGTGATGACTGTTGTCTTGTTGTCGTCGCCGGTCCGCGTGACATAGACATGGTCAGTGGGTCCGGCCCAGACGAGGCTGTCAACCTCGTGCCAGCGCACGCCGTCTACGCGCACCTCCAGGGTGCTCGCAGCCCCGGCGGGCGTCGGTGCGGCGATGTAGGTCAGCGACGACTGGCGCAGCGCGAACGTCTGGAGCGCCCGCGCGCCGCTGCCGCTGCCCAATACCTCGGTGCGTGTCTCGCCGTGCGTCGCCTTCACGACGTTGCCCCATACTGTGACCGTGTCGCGCTGGTAGCGATAGGCCAGCGGCGCGGCGAGCAGCAGGTAGGTATGCACTGTGTCGCCGGGCAGGGTGGGGTCGGCGGCCTGCACTGTGCCGGCCAGCATCGCCAGTTCGGCGGCCCTGACTCCCGTTGTGCCGGGGATATCGGTGCGCTCGCCCGTGACGATGAGCCAGCGCCCCGATTGCAGACCGGCGTACAACCCATCGAGTTCGATGACGCCGCCCTGGACATCGTCGTCCACCGGCTCGGGAGCGAGCACGAGTGATTCGCTCTGGACGTAGACGGTTGTGCCGCGCGCCACAGAGAGCAGCCGGTCGTTCTCCACCAGCCAGGGATCGACCAGCGTCAACTGGGTGATCTTGCCGGAGAGGTTGTAGTCGTTTCTAGCGACGGTTGCGACCTTCGTCACCTGGGTCACCAGCGGCTGGCCGGACTGATCGGCGCGCTCGACCACGATCCAGCCCTCCGGCACGATCTGGTCGTACTGCGCGTCGAGCGGCAACACGGTGCGTGGGTCGGGCGCGAGCAGCGTTTCGGCGCTGACCACGAGTGTGCCGGGAAAATTGTCGCCCGGCGCGGTGTTCGGCGCGCGTGTTAGCCCGACGGTGAACTGGCTGTCGTCGCTCGTGTCGCGGAGCGTCTGGTCGAGCGCCGGCTGCCAGGTGAAGCCGGGGTCATTGTCGAAGGTGACCGCGAAGTTCGCGGCCAGGTCGCCGCGCTGGACAATGACTATGCGCCGCCCGAACGCACCGCTCGTGAAAGTGAAGGTCAGGGTGCGCTCGTGGCCTTCGTCATCGTCAACATCTACCCGGCTGCCGCGTACCTGGATACCGTGCTGTGTGCCGGGGAGCGCCACGCGCACGCTGGCGGCCTCGCCGCCCTGCGTCAGCGTGACATCGGCCTGGCGGGGGATGCGGTTTCCGTCGTAGGTGATGCGGACGCTGGTGGCAATCGAGCCGGCTAGCGGCCACTCGGTCGAACCGACGACCGCGCCCCGGTCGTCCAGGACCGGCCGGCGCGGCGCGGTGGCGCCAAACGGCGCCGCCTTCACGCGCAACGCCTGAATACTTTGCAACTCGGCCGGTGGCGCGACGGTCGCGTTCGCCCACGCAGGATAGAGCGTCGTCGCGAGCGCGGGCTTGAGCGCGACGAGCAGTTGCGCCTCCATGTCCGAGCCGGAACCGAGCTGCGTTTGCACGGAACGAACGAGATCGCGCGCCTGCCGGGGCGGCAGCGAGGGCGGCAGTTGCAGCGGCCCAAGCAGCGCGCCGAGGCCGGCCGCCGCCAGCTCCGCGCCATTCGCGCCAGCGGCGGCGGGACCAAGCTGCTGATTGAGGGATACGGGCGCGTTCGTCGCCGCGCCCGCCGCGCCCTGGCCAGCTGCCGCGAGCACCGTTTGCAGGTCGCCGGCTGTGGCAGTCAACCAGGCGGTCAGATTGGGATAGCCGCGCGCCGTCACGAAGGCCAGCGCCTCTTGCACCGGCGGCACGGCCAGCGCCAGCAGGGTACTGAGCGCGACGAAGCCTGAGCGCGGCGTCAATCCGGCGAGCGCTTCTGCCAGCGGCGCGAGCACATCCGCGTCCAGCCGCTGGGCGAGCCGGCTGGCGCCCACGTTGGCCTGTTGCAGGTCGCGGGCGCGCTGCACGGCGGTCTGCGCGTCGTCGAGCAACGCGGCGAACCGCGCCGTGTCGTCTACCTGCAACGTGACGGCGGTGCGGTTTTGCATCGGCTCAGGCGTGACCGTTTTCACCTGGAGCAAGACCTGCTCGCCCACCCCCGGGCCAAAGACCAGGAGCAGCGGGTCGTTCGGCCGCAGTCCCGTAGTGATGCCGGTGAAATACAGGGTTGCCAGCGCGCCGGCGTCAGCCTGGGTCAGCCGCGTGGGGCGCGTCAGGCGCGGCTGGAGGTTGTTCCAGGCGTAGCGGGCGGCCAGGTCGTCGCTCGTTTCAAAGGTCTGGGGTAGCTCGCCGCCAGCCGGGACGCTCTGCGCGCGGCTCCCTTGCGGAATCGTGACGGTTGTCTCCGGCTGCGGGTCTTTGTCGAGCGTGTAGGCCAGGTAGGTGCTGGCCGCGACGCCGGGGCGCAGGGTGTACCCCACCAGCCGTGCGAGTTCGAGGATCGAGCGGCGCTCGGTGGCCGTTCGCAGGTAGCCCTCGTTCGCGATCCGTTCCTGGTAGAAGGTGAGCACATCGGCGACGGTCGCCCAGGCGTCGAGCAGCGCGATGGCCGGGTCGTCGCCCGTCCGCGCGGTCAGGCCGGCGAGCGCCGGGAAATCGCCGCTCGCTAAGCGGGCGAGCATCGTCGCCAGAAAACTGCCATGCGTGCCGACGCGATACGCGAGCGCGGGTAAGCCTGGCCGGTTGACCAGGGACAGCGGCGTCAACGGGGCGACGCCGGCACAGCAACCGCAGGGTTCGTTCACCGGCCACCTCCCAGCGTCAGCGTGAGTTTGCCGTGCTCAGGTTGACCCCGGTCGTTGTCGAGCCGGGCGATTTCGAGCGGCCCGAGCGCGAGAACGCCCTGGGCCAGCTCGCCGTTGTCGCCACCGAAGAGGCGTTGCAGCCGCGTGACCTCGACGCTTTCGACGCCAGCCACCGCCTGCGCCCGCGCGACCAGCTTGCTCAGGTAGATACCGTCACCGAAGGTCAAGTTATCCGGGTGGAAGAACCCGCGCGTGCCGTCCGGCAGGAGCCGGTTACTAAAGCGATCGAGCAGCGCGGCTTCGACGTGCCCGCGCAGGTACTCGGGTCGCACGCAGACGCGCAGCGCGATGTCGAGCGGCACGTACCGCGCGCCCTGCACCACCAGGTCGTGCCCCGCGCGGCGATAACGGTAGAGCGCCGCGCGGGCGCTGGCGAGCAGATGCGGGTCGGCCTCCTCGCTGCCGCGCGGGTCGAGCGCGACCTGGACCTCGTACCAGCTGCCGCTCCAGCGCAGGTCAGCCGCCGCGCGCTGCACACCGGGGAGCTGCCCGGCCAGCGCGGCGTAGTCGGCGGCCGTGATGGCGCGCTGGAGCTGGCGGCGGAAGGTGGCCGGCGCGAAGAGTTTCACTTCGGCCAGCGGCTCCGGATCAACGCCGCCTGCGGCGGGCAGCGGATTCCGCACCCGCGCGATGCCATCGAGCCGGGTCTGGCAGGTGACGATGCGCGCGATGACTTCTCGCCCGACATTGCCCGCCGTGCCGTTGCCCGTGCGGTACGTCGTCTGGAAAACGGCGCCGGATGTCACCGCCTGGCCGAGCTCGCCGTCGCCGAAGCGCAGTTGCGCGCGGCCCTCGTCGTCAATTTCCGCGACGAAGTGACGGTCCCGGCTGTGGCTGCCGAGCAGGTCGCGGCGCACGGTCCAACGAGCGGGGTCGTCCACGCAGGGCGGCGCCGGCTGCCCGGCTGCCGGCCGGGGGCGCAGGCAGATCGCGGGCAGGGCGGCGCGCGGATCCTGCGCCAGCGCGCTGCTAGCCGGGCCGAAGAAGGCCGGGTTAGTCGCCGCCAGGCCGGTAGCATACCGCTGACCGAAGGACTCCGCGATTTCGTCGCTCTCCGCCGGGCCAAGGACGCAGCCACCGCGAGCGCGGGCGGCGAGCAAATGGATCCGGCGCAACTTCTTGCCGAGATAGCGCTCTTCCCGCGCCAGCAGCCACGCCAGCGCCCGCGCCTCTTCGCCGTGGTGGGGCGGGTGCGGCGGCTGCCGGCCCGGCGTGGGCAGTCCCACGTCGGTCATCGCTCGCGTGCCGAAGATGACCTGGATTTCCGCCAGTTCGTCTTCGCTGAGCAGGCGCCCCCCGCGCGTGCGCCACCACAACTGTTCAAGGCGCTCGCGCACGCGCTCCGGCACGCGTTCGAGGCGCCGCGCCTGGCGGCGGGCGAGCTCGTCGGGTGCGGGGAAGGACGTGACCTGGGTCACCGGCCCGAAGGCGAGCGCCGGGGTGAAGGCCACTGGCCGCGCCACCGGGTCGCGCGGTTCGCCAATACCGTCACAGCCGGCGCTCACCAGCGCCGCGTCGGGCACGGTGAACGTCTCGGGTGCTTCGTCGCAGCGCGGACGACTGCGCCCGTGGTCCACCAGAATCACGTTGCCCCGCGCCACACTGATGTCCTCAATGGCCGCGCAGTCCTTGCCGCCGACTGTCGAGAGGCAGAGTGGGAACTGGAGGGCGTCTTCCGGCGCCCAGGCGATCTCGACCACCGGCTGGTCATAAAGGTCGTCCACGCCCGGTTCGACGCTGGTGAGGCGCACCGCCTGGCGATGGGCGGGGTCGGCGTCAGCCAAAGCGCCGGTCTGCGG
>DASUBC010000610.1:0-4334 GCA_035763465.1 Thermomicrobiales bacterium | reverse complement strand
GCTCTACGGCCATTACGACGTGCAGCCGCCCGATCCGCTCGATGCCTGGGGCTCGCCGCCCTTCGAGCCGACTATTCGCGACGGGCGGATTTATGCGCGCGGCGTCGGTGACAACAAGGGCCAGCACTTCGCGCAAATCCTCGCGCTAGAGGCGACACTGGCCTGTCGCGGCGCTCTGCCCTGCAACGTGAAGGTGCTGCTGGAAGGCGAGGAGGAGATCGGCAGCCCACGGATGCAGGAGTTCGTGCGCGACCACCGCGCGGACCTCGCCGCCGACCTCGTCATTACCAGCGATGGGCCGGTGGATGAGAGCGGGCGGTCGCGCCTGCTCTTCGGCGTGCGCGGCGTGCTGAACTTCGAACTGCGGGCGCGCGGCGCAAACCGCGACCTCCATTCGGGCAACTGGGGCGGCGTCGCGCCGAATCCGCTCTGGACGCTTGTTCACCTGCTCAGCACGATGAAGAACGCGCAAGGCGAGATCACGATTGACGGCTTCTACGACGCCGTGCTGCCCCTGACCGGCCTGGAACGGCGGGCGCTCGCCGCTCTGCCGGTGGACGAGGACGCCGTGCGGCGCTCGCTTGACCTGGCGGCGTTCGATGCGCCCGCCGGCCGGGGCTTCTTCGAGCGGCTCTCGGCGTGGCCCACGCTGACCATCAACGGGCTGCACGGCGGCTACGGTGGGCCGGGGTCGAAGACGGTGCTGCCGCACGAGGCGATTGCCAAGTGCGACATCCGGCTGGTCGAGGCGCAGACCGCCGACGATATCTGGACGAAGGTCGTGGCGCATGTGCGGCGGCACGCGCCGGAAGTGGAAATCGTCCGGCAAGGCTCGATGGATCCCTCCAAGACGCCGCTCGATTCGCCCTACGCTGCGCCGATCCGCCGGGGCATCGCGGCAGCGCAGGGCGCGGAGCCGCTGCTGGTGCCGGCGCTGGGCGGTAGTCTGCCGGACTACGTCTTCACCAAGACGCTCGGCATCCCGGCCTTCGGCGTGCCCTACGCTAACGCCGACGAAGCCAACCACGCGCCGAATGAGAACCTGGAGGTCGAACGCTTCTACCAGGGCATCAAGACCGGCGCGGCGATGCTGGCTCATCTGGGCGCGCTGTCGCGGCCGGCTTGACCTTGAGCTAATGGCGGAAGGCACTATGGCTGAGGAACGGGTGATTTGCCGCGCCTGCGGCCACGCGAACCCTGACGAAAACAACTTCTGCGGTCGCTGTGGCGTCTTTATCGCCGGCCGCCGGGCGGAGCGCGACGAACGCTGGCGACCCACCGACCAGCCGGGAGAGCCGCGCGCCCGCGCGCAAGCGCGCCTGATCTACGGCATCACGCTGGCCTTTGTCCTCAGTTGCGTCGTGCTGGCGCTGGTGGTGATTATCTGGCGACCCTAGTCGGGCCGGTGAGCAGGCTGTCCAGCCTTTATCCTCCTGCCTCGCCCGTCCACGTTTCCCCTGGCTGTAACGCCACGGTCTCGCCGGCCGCCGTCACAATCTGCGCCGCGCTCGCGCCAACGTTAGTGACGTAAGATAGTCCTTCGGCCGTCAGGTGGACGCGCACATCGCCGGCGACTTGCAGCGCCTGTGGCGCGGCAAACAGGCCCGCACTCGCGCCCTGGAGCACGAGGGTAACCGTGAAGGTGTCGCCGTGCGCGTCGCTGGTAGCGCCGGCGTAGAGCGGCAGCGCCGCCGGCCGGGGGAAAGCGAACGCGCAGGCGCGGCGGCGGTCGCCGAAGTTCGCCGCAGCGAGATAGCCATCTGTCGCCAGGGCGATGGCGTCCCGGCCATTGTGAGTGGTGTCCAGGCGGGTGGCGGCGGTGGCGCCGTGCTCCTGACCCGGGCAGACGAGCGCGGCGAGGCTGGCGATTTCTTCGCCTGCGCTGACGGCGCGTTCGCCATCCAGCCGCGAGAGAACCAGATTGTCCGAGATGGCGTGGTAGGGCCGGTGAAAGTGACGGTTGTGGTAGATGGTCTGGCCGGTGGCGCTGAACCGGATACCGAGCCGGTCGTCCACATTCACCCAGGCCGGGTGAGAGTAGGTCTCGCTCAAGTCGTCGCTCGGGTCGTCGCCAAGCCAGCCGCGAAACTCGGTCGCGCCGCCGGGGTGGTAGAACGTGCGTGCCCCCCGGCTGGTCGGTTCGACCTGCGGGTAATGCTCGTTGGTGATGCGAAGGTAGCCCTGGTCGAGCGCCTCCACGGTGACATCCTGTAGGGCGGTGAAACGCTCGTAGGAGAGCACGCGGCCATCGGGCAGGCTCGCAAAGAGCGCCTCCTGGCGCACCGTCTCCTGGCAGCGATCCACGACGAGCGCCGCCGCGAAGGCATCGTCGCCCTCGCTCACGCGCACGCTTTGCAGGCGGTGGCTGTCGGGCTGGCCGTTGACGACCGGCGTGCCGAGGTAACTCCCCGTGGCCGGCGCGACCAGATAGATGCCGTCGCGCGTGAGCGGCAGCGCCATGATCGCGTTGCGCCAGGCGAACGAGGTCTGGCCGCTGGCGTGCCGGTGGAAGGCGAAGCCGGCGTGCGGGTAGACATGGACGCCAGCCAGCCGCTCCTCCAACGCCGGTTCAGGTGTCGGCGCGGGACCAGGACCGCGCAGTCGGTGTAGCAAATACATATCGGCGGCGGACTTGATGCCGACCTCGCGCATGATCATCGGATCCTGCACGTCGTGGGCGCGCTCGGCGAAGTCGCGGTCGTAGAGCCGCCCGTTGTTACCCGCCAGCCGTAACTCGGTGTTCCGCAGGCCGCGCAGTTGCAGCGCCGCAGCGTCGGCGTCGTCGAAGTAGACTGCCGCCACCGCGTGCGGCATCTCATTGCCGGTCGCCGGCAGAAAGTGCCAGTCCATCCCCTGCACCGGCTGGTAGTAACCGGCCCCGTCGGTGACGAGTTTGATGTTCTCGTAGACGCGGCGACGGTTCCAGAAGAGTTCCGGCGGTAGTTCCTCGCCCCACATATGCAGCAGGTTCCCGGTGTTCACGATCGACCAGAGGGCAGTAGAGGTGTAGTTCGGATGGACCATACCGTGGTTCTCGGCCCAATAGTCGGGCAGGGTGGTGAAGGTGCGGCCGGTCAGCGCCTGTGCGGTCGTGCCACCCACCGCGCCGAGGTCTTTGGCGTCCTGCGGCGTCGCGGCAACGGAGAACATCCAGCGCCGCGCCATGGCCGCCCAGTCCGCCGCCTGCTCGTGCCGCCCGAGGAAGAGGGAGGTGGCGGTGATGCCGCAGGCGGTCCAGGCGTTTTCCTCCATTTGCGTGTCCCAGTAGACACCACTGCGTGGCGGCATCGCGCCGAACCGCTCCGCGTAGTCCTCATGGACGCGCGCCACCATCAGCCAGGTCTCTTCGTCCACCTGGTCGCGCAACAGCAGGCAGATCAGCCCCATCTCGGCGACAATTGGCCCACACTGGCTCTCGCGGAAAAAGCCCTTGCCGCGCTCGCCCCACTTGGTGCCCATATTCTCCGGCCGCCCCAGCCCCTGCGCCGGGCGCACGCACTCGGCCGGCCCGGTGTCGTGCGTGAAGCAGAGATAGCGCACGCCCTGAATCGCCATCCGCTGTAACTCAGCGCGCGAGACGCCGGTGGCCCGCTCGTCATATTCAGGCGAGGTGCTAACGAGCGCGAAGGTCAGCGCCGGCCCAATGGTCTCGATGCCGTACCAGTGGCAGCCGCCGAAGAAATGGCCGCAATTCGGTCGCTCCGGCCAGGGTGTGAAGTATTCCACCCCGGTTGGAATCCAGCGCTCGATCAGCCGCAGATACCGCCGGCTCAGCGCGTTCTCGGCGGCGGCAAGCACGGGCGTCGTGCGCGCCGTCGTCTGTGCCATGCTGACCATGAAAAACCTCCCTCACCCCCTGGCCCCTCTCCCGTCGCCACGGGAGAGGGGGTGGCGCGACCCGCTAGCGGGTACCCCGACTCGCCGGAGATGAGGGCCGTCCCTCGTCAACCAGCGCGCCAAGCGCCTCTTTCAACCGTGGCTCCACGTCCGGCGTGAATGGACCGGGACGACCATAGTAGCGGAAGGCTTCGCTCGCTTCGTAGCCGCCCTCCGCCACCTGCACGGCAGTGACGACATAGCCGACCGCGCCATTGCTGTACGCGACCGGCAGCGCGTGCCCGCCCGAACGCTCCTTGACGAAGAGGCCGTAGGCGACGCTGATTTCGCCGTTCATCGCCAGCAGCGACAGGCCGTCGGCCAGGTCGAGGCGCGTCAGGTCGAGCGTGATGGCCGTTGGCGGCTGCGCCGTGCGGAGGAGGAGCGTGCTCCACTCGCCGATAATGCCTGGTTCGTCGCGCAGGGTTTCCAGTTGCTCGCGCGCCGGTGGCGGCTGG
>DASUBC010000609.1:0-2780 GCA_035763465.1 Thermomicrobiales bacterium | reverse complement strand
TTGCCGCAGCCGGCCAGCGCCAGGGCCGCGATCAGCGCAGTCATGGCGAGTCGCGCCCAGCTGCTCCGATGTGTCGCCAACGTTGTCACTCTCCTTCCGATCGGGGCGTATTGCTCGCTACAATGCCGGGTCAGGATTCTCCGCTCTCCGTCGCGCGCTGCTCACGCCGCCAGGGCAGCAGCAGCCATTCCGCGCCGCGCACCAGCACAAAAAGGACGATGCCCATCAGCGCCAGAATGATCGTCGCGACGTAGACTTCGGCGGTGTGGAACTGCGGCGCCTCGCGGCGCACGTAGTAGCCGAGGCCCGCGCTTGCGCCGACCAGTTCGCCGAAGACCGCGCCGATGACGCTGTACGCCGCCGCGATCCGCAGACCGGAGAAGAAGTGCGGCAGCGCGCCCGGCCAGCGCACAAGCCGGAAGAGCTGCCAGCGCGACGCGCCGAAGGTCCGCAGCAAATTGAGCGCCTCGCGCTCCACGTTCCGCAAGCCGTCCACCGTGTTGACCGTGATCGGGAAGAAGCAGATCAGCCCGACCAGCAGAATCTTGGGCGCCAGTCCGTAGCCCAGGAAGATGATCAGCAGCGGCGCGAGCACCGGCAGCGGCACGGTCTGGGTCGCCACGACGAGTGGATAGAACGCGCGGTCCAGCACTGGCGAGAAAACGATGGCGACGGCCGTGGCGACGCCGACCAGCGTCGCCGCCGCCAGGCCGATCAGCACCTCGCGCAGCGTCACCAGCGTATGACGCAGCAGTTGCGGCGCGGCGCCGGCCAGCGCGCCCGGCAGCGTGCTTGGCGCGGGGAGCACATACGATGGCGTCGCGCTCACGCGTACGAAGAGCTCCCACGCGATGACCAGCGCGATGACGATCGCGGTGGCTGGTCCCCAGCGGCGCAGTAATCGGCGGGTGTTCATCGCCGCGCCTCCCCTGCCGCGCGACCGCGCCCGAACCGCGCGGCGGCGTCAATCACACCGTCGCGCGTAGGCGTCGGCGGCTCATCGGCTGGTTGCCCCGCGCGCAGGGTCGCCAGCAGGCGCGCTTTCAACCGGACAAACTCCGGCGCCGTCAGCAGGGCCGGGTCGCGCGGGCGCGGCAGGTCTACCGTGGCGGTGTAGGCGATGCGGCCGGGGCGAGGCGACATGACGTAGACGCGGTCGGCCAGGAAGATCGCCTCGTCCACGTCGTGCGTGATGAAGAGCGTCGTGCGCCGGTCGCGTTCCCAGACTCCGAGGAGCCATTCCTGCATCCGGGCGCGTGTGAGGGCGTCGAGCGCGCCGAACGGCTCATCGAGCAGCAGGACAGCGCCATCGGCCAGGACGGTGCGGAGGAACGCCGCGCGCGAGCGCATCCCGCCCGAGAGCGTGGCCGGATAGGCGCGCTCGAAACCGGCCAGGCCGAAGTCGGCGAAGTGCGCCAGCGCCTGCTGCCGGGCCTCGGCGCGCGGTACGCCGCGCACCTCCAGCGGCAGAATCACGTTGTCGAGCGTCGTGCGCCAGGGTAGAAGCAAATCCTTCTGCGGCATGTAGGCGACGCGGCCGAGCCGCTGTCCCGCCGCTACGCCGTCAATGGCGATCGTGCCGGCGTCGGGTTCATCCAGGCCGGCGATCAGATTGAAGAGCGTGCTCTTGCCGCACCCGCTCGGACCGATGAGGGTGACGAACTCGCCAGCGCCGGCAGAGAGAGCAATATCTTCCAGCACCGGCAGCGGCCCGGCCGGCGTCGCGAACTGCTTGGCGACGCCTTCGACTACTAATGCGGCGGGAGCAACAGGCGCGTTCATGCCGGTGTCACCCCGCACCACGCGATCAGCAGCCGCGCGTAGACGCGCGCCGCGTCGAGCAGGTCCGCGACCTCGACCGATTCGTTCGTCGTGTGCGCCTCGGCCAATTCGCCCGGCCCGCAGATGATCGCCGGGATGTCGGCGCGCGCCAGCCAGCCGGCGTCGGAGACCGACGGCCACATCGCGGGCGCGCTCGCCGTGCCGCGCACCGCCGCCAGCGCCCGCGATAACTCGGCCAGACCCGGCGCATCAGCTGCCAGCGGCGCCGCCGGGAAAATCTCGCCGCGCCCCTCAATCATGGACCGGCCGCCCCAGCGAAAGGTTGGCGGGTTGTCGCGCAGCCAGAGGTCGGCCGCCGCCGCGCGGCGTACATGGCCTTCGATCTCGGCCGTGACATCCTCCCAGCGTTCGTCGGGGTAGAAATGGACAGTGATCCAGAGCGCGCAGCGGTCGGCCATGAAGGCCGGGTGCCGGCCGCCTTCGATCACCGCCGGGTTGATCGTCGTCGCGCCCGGCGCGAAGCCGGGGTAGGATTTCGTGACCGCCCAGTGCCGCTCCAGGTCGTTCAATGCGGCGATGACGCGCGTCATCTTCTCGATCGCGTTCGCGCCGAGCAGACCGCCGCCCGCGTGGATTGTGCGGGCGCGCACGCCGTCGTGGAGCGTGTGCGGGCTTTGTACCGTGATCCAGCCGGTGACGACGCCGCCCTGGCCGCACGGTTGCAGGCCGGTCGGTTCGGGCACGAGCGCCAGGTCGGCCCTCACGCCGCGCTCGATACAGGCGACCGTACCCCACTCGCCCGATTCCTCCCCGATCACTGACTCGACGATGACCTCGCCGGCCAACCGCACCTCACAGGCGCGCAACGCCCGGAGCGCGAAGAGCGCCGCCGCCAGGCCGCCCTTCATGTCGCAGACGCCCCGGCCGTAGAGCCGCCCGTCCACCTCGGTCGCCTGGAAGGGTGGGTGACGCCAGCCGTCGGCGGCGACTTCCGCGAC
>DASUBC010000608.1:0-11804 GCA_035763465.1 Thermomicrobiales bacterium | reverse complement strand
CTCACCGTGGATGCCTACATGGCGCAACACCCCGGCAATGCCGCGCACGACCGCCGGCAGCGGCAATCGGTCGCCGTCCATCTCTGCGGACTCTACCTGGCTATCGAGCGCCAGGTACCCTTCCAGAAAATCACCGCAGTGCTCGGCCGGCTGACTGCGCGGCCGGACTGGCCCCTGTTTCCCGCGCCGCCGTCGCCACACTGGCTGACGGTGGTAGATGTTGCCAGCGCAGTTGATCTGGACGACCACACGGCGCGCGTCGAACGCTGGGCGCGGTCGGTCTGGGACGCCTGGGCACCTTACCACGAAACCGTGCGCCAATTGGCCGCCATGCCGCCGCGCTAGCGTCTCGCTGCTGGCCCATCCAGTCCGTATCGCCCTCCTCTCTGCGGTCTCTGCGCGCTCTGCGGTTCAATCCGTCTCCTTTGACGGCTACACGCCCGCGCTGTACCGTGCGGTACGCGAATGGGTGTGGTCGGAAGGAGAACTGTAGTGGGCGGGCGGGTCGTCGTTGTCGGCAGCGTGAATACCGATCTGGTGGCGCGCACACGGGTGTTGCCCCGGCCGGGCGAGACGGTCTCCGGCGCCTCGTTCATGGTCGCCGGTGGCGGCAAAGGCGCGAACGCGGCGGTCGCGGCGGCGCGGCAGGGTGCGGCGGTGGCGCTGGTCGCCTGCCTGGGCGACGACGATTTCGGCGCGGCACGGTTGGCAGACCTGGCTCGCGAAGGAATTGACCTGGCCGGTGTGCGGCGGTCGAGCGTGGCATCGAGCGGTGTGGCGCTCATTGTCGTGGACGAGCGCGGCCAGAATAGCATCGTCGTCGTGCCCGGCACGAATGGTCTGGTGACGCCACCCATGGCCGAAGAAGTCACGCTGGCACCGGGTGACGTCATGCTGACCCAGCTGGAAGTGCCGCTACCTACAGTCGAGGCGGCCTTGCGCCGCGCGCACGCCGCCCGCGCGGTCGCGGTCCTCAACGTCGCGCCCTATCAGCCGGCCGTGGCCGGACTGCTACCGCTGGTTGACGTACTGATCGTGAACGAACTGGAAGCCGCCGACCTGCTCGGCGCGCCGCCGCTGACACCGGAGCGCGCGCCGGACGCCGCCGCAGCCCTGCGCACGCGTGGCGCTGGCGCGGTGGCGATCACGCTGGGTGGGGACGGCGCGGTCATCGCGGCGGCTGACTGGCATGATCGGCTGCCCGCGCCAGCGGTCACGGTTGTGGATACAACGGGCGCCGGCGACGCCTTCACCGGCACACTGGCGGCCGGGCTGGCCGCCGGCCTGCACCTCCGTGATGCCGCCGTGCGCGCGATCGCCAGCGGCAGCCTGGCGGTCACGCGCGCCGGCGCTCAACCATCCCTGCCGACTCGCGCCGAGGTTGACGCGCTGCTGGCGGCAGGCGGCGATCACTAAACACGATGCTACCCGTGGAATGGGTCTCTGGACTGCAAAGCCGGGGCTGGGAAGGTTGATACCCCTGCCGCAGGACGATCTATTCGCTCTCGCTGCCTGGTTCATGACGGAAGCACAGCCGGGGAGCCACTGGCTCCTGGTTATCAATGACAACATCCGCGCGCTCGCACGGACGAACCAGCGCGAGATAGTGATCCTCGGCTGGGATGTAGGTGGTGCCGTAGCGTTCGGCGGCAACCGCGACCGAGCCGACCCATGGCTGATCGCGAGGCGGACCGCGCCGCAACGACTCAGCGGCGTCGATCGCGACGAAGATACGAACATCCCACAAATCATCCAGTTCTGGCCGGCAGAGGAATACACCATCAATGAGCACAACGGCGTCGGCGGGGGCCAGTTGTGGCGGTTCCTCAATCGGGACATCGTGGTACGAATCGAACAGTGCCCGGCGATAACGCCTGTCTCCATCTGGCCCGAGCGGAAGAAGCAGCGCGGCACGGATGGCAGGGTAGTCGTAGGAATCAAGGTAGTAGCGCATCCACGGTGGAAGTTCATGCCGCCCGTGCCGTTCCGCCCTTGGACGATGGAAGTCGTCGATCTCGACGCGGATGACAGAACGGCCAAGGCTGTCCAGCGGCGCTACAAGCTCGTCGGCAAGGGTAGTTTTTCCAGCGGCGGTTCGCCCGTCAATGGCTACGCGGACGGGATGTGACCGCTTCACTGCAGCGAGATACCGGGCGAGGCGCTCCAGTACTCGCGTGCGGGCGCCATCCAGTTCGGCCATCGCGCCCCGTCCTCTACTCCGCACTCCGCATTCCGCGTTCCGCATTCGGGTGTGGCGCCACGAACGGCGCGTCGTCGCGCGTGGCGAGCGAGGCGACCGTCTGGCCGGCATACTTCGCCAGCCCGTTGTTCCAGCCAATCAGCCAGCCGTCCGCCGGCGCGGCGATCTCGCCGCCGGGCAGTGGGCGGCCCCAGAGGTCAACCAGATGGGCGAGCAACTGCCCCCGCCCAAACCGCGCGCCCGGCTCCAGCGCCGGCGCCAGGATACCGGCGCGTGGCGCGCGGGCGGTATCGTCGCGCTTGGTGGGGTAGTCTGTCTTGACTACTGGGCAGGCGGTGATTGGCTTCGGTTCGCCCGGCAACATCCCAGCCCAGCGTAGCGCGTTTGTCACCCCGGCCACGCCCGCCGCGACTGCCGCCGGGTCCACCGCGCCGGTCATGCCGAGTTCCACAGTCAGCGCCGGAATCCCCAACACATTGACGAGCGAGCCGCTGACCGAGCGGTGCAGAGTCTGCGTGACATATTTTTCGGCGGCGGCTTCGCGCACGGTCGAGAGACCAAAGGCGTCCGCCAGCGCGGTGAGCTGGCTGGCGAGGCCCTCGGCGCGGGCGCGATCCGTATCATCGCGATAGAGCGCGCGGTCGAGAATGATGAACGGGATCGTGCGAATCGCGGCGTTGTGCAGGTCAATGGCGTAGTCGCCGCGCCGCGCGATTTGCTCGTACACGCGCCGCGCAATCTGCTCGTACGGGCTGAGAGACGCAGTTGCACCATCGCGCGGCGGCTGTTTCGCGGGCCAGAGCCGGTTGGGGTCGGTGGTCGAGTAGTAGGGCAGGCGCTGGGCCGTGCGTAGTCCGGCCGGGTTGAGCGAAGGGATAGCGACAAGCGTACCGCGCAGGCGACCGGCGAGATCACCGCTGACGAGCTGGTGAATGACCGGCAGTCCGGTCAGTTCGGCGCCGTGGATGTTGGCGGTGAGCCAGAGTGTCGGACCAGTCTCGCGCCCCTGCGCGATGATGACCGGCAAGGCTTCCTGCCCGCCGGTTGGATGATCGAGCACCGGCAGCTCGCCGTAGACGATCTCACCGGGGCGGGCGGTCGCCGTGCCGACTGTAAACTGCTCTGCGCTGGGCATACCGATCCTTTCTTGTCCTCGCGGTCGTCACTGGCCGGTGGCAGCGCGGTCCAGGTCACTGTTCTGGCTACTATACACGCTGTGCCGGACACGCGGCGGCGGCCACCCCCAGTGCTGGGGAGTGACCTATCCGAACGCTATGGTTGTCTGATAAGCCCCGGTGTTGGGCGAGGTACTCCTCCCAGAATTGGGGGGCTGGGGGGGCCGTTACGGCGTGTGCTTGGCCTGGATGGCGAGATCGAGAATGACGCCGTTCTCCGCTTTCAGCACGCCGAAGATGCTTGGCGGATCGAAGCCGAAATCGGTCATGTTGAACGTGGTGTGCGCGGTGCCTGTGAACAGGTCGCCCACGATCTTGCCGGTGGCGTCGAACGTCACTTCTTTGGTCACGGTGCGGACGGTCAGGTCGCCGATGATTTTGAAGGTGAGTGGCTGGCCGTCGGTGTAGGGCGTATCGGGCAAACCTTCAAGCCGTTTCGCCACGAACGTCGCGGTAGGGTACTTTTTCGATTCAAGCCAGTTCCCGCGAATCGCGTCGTCCCGCTGGCTCCGGTCCGAAGTCAGTGTGCTGATGTCCACTGTAATCGTGCCGATCGTGCTGGCCGAAGGCTTCGACTTGTTGATGAAGATGTCGCCCGAAATGGCGCTGGTCGAGCCGGTTGCCGTGCTCAACCCCTGGCCGACAAACGTCTCGTTGACATGGTACGTGGCTGTGGACTGTTCGGGGATGATCGCGTAACGCTCCGCGCTGCCGATTATAGGCGTGGCGGCCGGTGAAGCAGCCACGCGCGGCGACTCGCTGGCGGTACTGGTTGCGGTCGTGGTAGTTGGCTGCGCCACTGTCGTTGTCGTGCTGCCTGCCGCGGTTGTGGTCGTCGCGGTAGCTGCTGTGGCCGCCGTTGTGGTGGTCGTCGTGCTGTCAGGCGCGGTCGTGGCGCTCGTCACGACGCTGGCGCTGCTGGTGGTGGTGCTTGTCGTGGCGGCGCCCCCCGGCGCGGCCGTGGTTGTCGCCGTGGTCGTGGTCACCGGATCGAGGGTGGCCGTTGCGCCTCCGCCGCCGCACGCCGCCAGCAGCATAAGTGCGGCCAGCAGCGCAATCAGCGCCGCTAGCCGGCGCTGCCCTCGTTTGCCTCTCCAGATCATAGTCCCCCTACCGCGCTCGTGTGCTTCCTATGGTCTCCTGGCGGCGCTGTGCCGCACATTGGGGATACGCCCGCTGGCCGAGAGCGGATTTCTCCGAACGTCGGGTAGCTGTTTGCTATACTGCCGCCGCGAGTTGAAGGCGTGGGCATTCGCCCGCGGTGAGGGAACGTCAGGGAAGGAGCCGGAAGCATGGTGCTCAATGTCGCGGTTATCGGCGCGGGCCGGCGCGGGCACGCGCATACCGAGGCGGTCGCCGATCTGGAAGACCAGGCGCGAGTCGTCGGTATCGCCGATATTGACGAAACTCGCGCCCGGCAACTGGCCGGCGCGAGCGCGCCCCACGCCACCGTCTATACCGACGCGCTGGCGCTGCTGCGCGAGACGAAGCCGGATGTCGTCTACATCACTACGCCGCCGCCGTTGCACCGCGAGCAGGCGATCGCCGCGCTGGAGGGCGGCGCGCATGTCGTCATCGAGAAGCCGATTACACTCGACGTCAAGACGGCCGAGGAAATCGGCGCGGTCGCGGCGCGCAATGGCCGGTTGCTCCACGTCTGCCACCAGTTGCGCTATATCCCCGGCGCGGCCGAGATGCGCCAGCGACTGGCCGGGCAGTCAATCGCCCTGACACACATCTGGAACTACCGCAAAGGGCCGGACATCCCCGGCAACTGGCGGCGGTCCTGGGGCGGCGGGCATGTGGTCGAATGGGGCATCCACTATCTCGACCTCTGCCGCTACCTGATGCAGACCGAGCCGGTCGAGGTCTACGCGCGCTACACCGACCAGGTCTTGCGCGGCGACCCCAACTGGGACAACTGGGACGGCTACAGCCTGACCGTGCAATGGGCCAACGGCGCGGTCTGTGGCTACGCCAGTACCTACGCCCTGAAACCCGGCATCCCCGGCGACAGCGGCCTGGCGCTCATCGCCGCCGAAGGCAAACTCACGTTCGACTGGCACGGCGCGACCTGGACGACGCCCAACGACGCAGTCTCCTGGACCGGCAAGGGCGGCGACGGTGAGCGGAATCTCTCCCGCGCCTTCTATCAGGCCATCACAAGCGGTGACACCAGCGGCATTCGCCAGTCCTTCGACGACGCGCTGAAGACCCACCGGCTGGTCATGGCTGCCAACGAGTCAGCGCAGACGGGTAAGGTGGTGCGGTTGTAGTACGAGGCGAGAGAGCGTGAAAGCGCGAGTCGTGAGCAGGTTTAGGTCGGCACGGTGACTGTCTACTGGCAGTACCTGTTCAGACGCGGGGGCCTGGCGGGCGGTGGTCCCGGAGTGATGCGAGGCAGTGGCCGGTTGGATGGATCCCGGACTGAAGTCCGGGCCTGGGCACACTGCGTGTGACGAAGTCCGCTTCGCGGACTGGGGAACCCTGACGCTAGTAACCGCACCATCGTGGGCAGCCGTCAGTGCGCGCCGCGCACTTCGTCGCGGCCCTGCCGCGCCCAGGCCCGGACTTCAGCCCGGGACCCATCCTGCGAGGCCCCGCATCTGTCAAAACCCGTGGCCGAAATCGCTCGACAGCACATACTCGTTCTCGCTCCAGGGCTGCCGCCAGCCGTCGTCCGCGAAGCGTTCGAGACGGAAGGGCGTCAGGTCCACGGTGGTCGCGCGACCGGCGAGAATCGCTTCGGCGAGGCATTGGCCGACCGCCGGGCCTTTCTTGAAGCCGGCGCCGCTGAACCCGGCGCAGAGGTAGAGACCGGCGACGCCTGGCGCCGGTCCGATGATCGGGTGCGCGTCGGGCGTCATGTCGTAGAGACCAGCGTGGCCGTAGAGCGGTGTGGCGGCGGCCATCGCCGGCATCCGGCGCGCGAGGTGGGCGATGGCCGCCGCGCCGAAGCCAGGGTCGGCGCGTTCGTCGTAGTCGTCGGGGTCAACCGGCTCGTGATACTCACCGGCGCCGATGCCGACCAGCGTGCGGTTCGGCCCCCAGTTCCGGCAGAATTGACCGGCCGCCGTGTCCACGTAGGCCATCGTGCCGCCGCGCGGCATGGCGTCCGGCCGGTTGAGGATCGCGACCTGCACGCGGATTGGCTCGATCGGCATCGTCACGCCCGCCGTCGCCAGCAATGGCACAGACCAGGGGCCGGTCGTGCAGACCACCACGTCCGCCGCGATGTCGCCTGCGCTCGTCACTACGCCGGCCACGCGCCCGCCCGCGGTGCGAATCGCCTGCACCGCGACGCCTTCGCGCAGCCGTGCGCCACGCGCGAGCGCCGCGTCGAGCATGGCGCGCGTCGCCGCGATGCCGTCCACGTAGCCCGATTCCGGCTCGTACGCCGCCGCGACCAGATCGTCGAAACGGGCGAAGGGCTGCAATTCGCGCAACTCCGCCGGCCCCAGCGCGACCGCCTTGATGCCGACGTCATTCTGCAAGGCGACGTTTGCTCGAAGCCGCGCGACATTCGGGTCGCCGGGGCCGGTCGTCGCTACCGTAACGATCAGACCGCACTCGACATACCCGCACTCGCCACCGACAATATCGCCCCACTGGCGGAAGACCTGATGGCTGAGGTGAACCAGCGTCGCCTCGGGTCGGTTGCTGTAGTGCTGGCGCAGCAGCGCGCCGGTCTTGCCGCTCGCGCCCGACGCGACCGTGCGCCGCTCCAGCACCAGCACGTCGCGCTGCCCGCGCCCAGTCAGCGCGAACGCCAGGCTCGCCCCCATGATGCCGCCGCCAACGATGACCACCGCCGCCCGTTCCGCCATACGCCGCCCCTTTTGCCGCCGGATCATTGCCGCTGGGATAGCGTACTACGACGAGTGCTGAGTGACGAGTGATGAGTGATGAAAGGTCGGCCTGCGCCGGCCTGGGGCGATACAGGGATGGGAGAGCGCCACCAAGCCTAGTAGTAAGCCAGCCCGCGTAGGCGGGCTTCGTGGCGGGGGGTACCCACGCAGTGGGTCTCGCCCCCAGCCCGGGGCTTTAGCCCCCGGGCGACCTCAGCGGCGCTGCCTCGCCAACCGTCCTCCCCTCATCACTCGTCACTTCGTGACATTCGTCACCCCTGAAATCGCGACGTCCTTCACTTCCGGCCAGGCCGCGCCGCGCCTACACTGGTCTTGTCCGAGGCGCTCGGGCATACTATGGAGAACCACGGAGGGACTGATGACGAACGAGACTGGCGACGCGGTGCGCTTCACGGCGGTGGTTAAGCGCTATGGCGCGATTCGCGCGCTCGACGAGGTCACCTTCGCGGTCGCGCGCGGCGAAACGGTGGCCTTACTTGGGCCGAACGGCGCCGGAAAATCCACTGCGATTGGCCTGATGCTGGGGCTGCGCCGCCCCGACGCGGGCGAGGTGCTGGCGTTTGGACAGCGGCCGGCGGCGGCGCGCGGCGCCGGCCGCATCGGCGCGATGCTCCAGAGCGGCGGCCTGCTGCCCGGTGTGACGGTCGCTGAACTGGTCGGCATGGTGCGCGATCTCTATCCCCGGCCATTGCCGCTGGCGGCGCTGCTGGAACAGGCGAACCTGCGCAACATCGCGCGCCAGAAGGTCAACACCCTGTCGGGCGGCCAGCTACAGCGCGTGCGCTTCGCGCTGGCGATCGCGGGCGACCCCGAACTACTCTTTCTCGATGAGCCGACCGTGGCGATGGATGTCGAAGCGCGGCAGGCGTTCTGGGCCAGTATGCGCGGGTTCGCCGCGCGGGGCCGCACGGTGCTCTTCGCGACCCATTACCTGGAAGAAGCCGACGCCGTCGCCGACCGGGTGCTCTTGCTGCGGCGCGGCAAACTCGTCGCCGCCGGTGGCGTGGCGGCAATCAAGTCGGCCGTGGCCTTGCGAACAGTGCGCTTTACCCTGCCGGGCACCGAACTGCTGTCGTTGCGGGCACTCCCCGGCGTGCGCGACGCCGACGCGCATGGCGATACCGTGCAACTGCGGACAGCGGATACCGACGCGACGGTGCGGGCGTTGTACGCGGGCGGCTATCCGCTGCGCGACCTCGAAGTCACCGGCGCTGATCTGGAAGACGCCTTCCTGAGTTTGACCCAGACGCCTGATCACGCGGTCGCCTGATTGCCCTTGCCCTGGACTAGCCATAGCAAGCAGAGGGAGCGAGCAAGATGAACCTCACCACACTGGCGATCATCGTCGTCGTTATTCTGTTCGTCGTCGTGCGCCGCGCGCGGGCGCTCATTGGCCGGCAGAAGATTCGTCCTTCGAGCCTGATGATGCGGCTTGCCATCTTCTCTGTGCTCGGTGTTGTGGTCATCGCGGCGACGATCATCCACCCGTTGAACTTGCTGGGCGATGTGGTTGGCTTGGTGCTTGGTTCAGTGGTGGCCTGGTATGGACTGCGGCTCACGGTCTTCGAGTACATGCCGGACGGCACGTACTACACGCCGAATATGTATATCGGCCTGGCCGTCTTCGCTGTCTTCATCGTCCGGTTCGGCTACCGCTTGCTTATGATCGCGCAGCAGGCCAATACAGTGGCCACCGCAAGCGCGAGCGGCAGCCTGGCGAATTCCTTCTCCCGGTACTCCGGCAATGACCCCTACACCACGGCGGCGTACTTCATCCTGATTGGCTACTACGTGGTCTACTACGCCGCCCTGCTGCTGCGCCATCGCCAGGCCGCGCTTGCGGCGTAAGCGCAACCCACTGCGCTGCAAAGACTGGAGGTTTCCTATGCTCTCGTACGTGCGCCTGGAAATCCTGCGGATGCTGCGGAACTGGCGCTATCTGATCCAGGCGCTCGGCGCGCCGCTCTTCCTCTATGTCCTCTTCTCCCGGCAGCTGGCTGGGACGAGCGCCAGCGCCGCACTGATGGTATCCATGGCCGCCTACGGCGCGATCGGCGTGGCGTTCGCCGTCGGCGGGCCGCGCCTGGCGGCGGAGCGGGCGAGTGGCTGGACCCGGCAACTGCGCGTGACGCCCCTGCCGGCCTACGCCTACCTGATCGCCAAGAGCCTGGCTGCGCTGGCGCTGGCGCTGCCCGCGATCGTCCTGGTCGAACTCTGCGGCCGGTTCGTCAATCACGTCGCGCTGCCGCTGACGACCTGGCTGGCCGTGCTGCCCCTCTTGCTCCTCGGCTCCGTGCCGATCGCGCTCCTCGGCGTGCTGCTCGGCTATCTGCTGGATACCGACACGGCCTATGTCGGCACCTCGCTGGTCTACTTCGGGCTGGCCCTCCTCGGCGGTCTCTGGTTCCCGCTCGACACAGCGCCCCGCCTGGTGCGGTTGATTGGCCCGACGCTGCCGAGTCACCAGCTCGCTGACCTCGCGCAACGCGCGGTCGCCGGCAGCCTGCCGCGCGTTACGACGGCGCTCGAACTCGTGGTCTACGCGGGCGCGTTCGGCGCGCTGGTGGTCTGGCTCTACCGGCGTTACGAATCGCGGGGCTGGGTGTAGGCTTCCTGCGAGGAATCGCTACACGCGAGCGAAACGACGGATGGACAATTCCACTGCGACCAGGCCAGAACACGCGACCGGCTTCCCGTGGCGGCAGGCGGTTGCGGCGTGGTTCGTCCGCGCCAGACGTGCCCTTGTGGCGGACTGGGGTTCACGCCGGTTTGGCATGTTGACGAACCTGATCTGGATTCTGGCGCTGGTGATCGCCTATCCGCTAATCGGAACGCTGCACAGCGGCATGTCGCCAGCCCAGATGGCCGTGATCGTGGCCGGCGACGCGTTATTCGGAGCGATCGTCCTCTGGTTGATTATCTGGGAACGCTGGCTTGTCGCGCCCGCGCCGCGCCGGCGGCTGATCGGGCTGGCAGTCCTGCTCCTCATCGCCGTGGTCATGATGGCGAATGACCCCGATCCGTTCCACTGGGTCGGAATGTTCTTTGCTATCGCCGCGATCGCTGCCTGGTCGCTGCCCGCTCGTGAGGCCGTGCGCGTGATGGCGCTGATACTGGTAACATTCCTCGCCAGCGCGGTAGCGTTGTCGTTCGACGTCCGGTTGACCACCCTTTTTCTGCTCTTTCTCGTCCTGGTCAGTGTCAGCATGATGAACCGCCGCCGGCTGGAACTCACCAACCGCGAGCTCCGTGCCGCGCGCGAAGAACTAGTGCAACTGGCTGTCTCCGAAGAGCGCCTGCGGTTCGCGCGCGACCTGCATGATCTGCTCGGCCACAGCCTCTCGATGATGGTGCTCAAGAGCGAACTGGCGGGTCGCCTGTTGCCCGCCGCGCCGGACCGCGCGGCGGCGGAGATTCAGGATGTCGAGCGTGTAGCGCGCGAGGCGCTGCGCGAGGTGCGCGAGGCGGTTGCGGGCTACCGCCAGCCCGCGCTCGCCACCGAACTGGCGGGCGCGCGGGAAATGCTGGTCGCCGCCGGCATCACGCCCGACATCGTGGACGAAGCAGGCACGCTCCCTGGTGTTGCCGACGCGACGCTGGCCTGGGCGGTGCGCGAAGGTGTGACCAACGTCATTCGCCACAGTCGCGCGCGGCACAGCACCATCCATGTGCTGTGTACCGGCACAGAGGCGCGGGCGGAAATCTGGGACGACGGCCAGGGCACGGCGCCCTATGCAAACGTGCAAGCGGGCGCGGTCGGCAGTGGGCTGCCGGGCCTCGCGGAGCGCGTCGCCGCGCGCGGCGGGCGGCTGGAAGCCGGACCCCAGGCCACCGGCGGGTTTCGGCTGGCGGTCACCGTCCCCATTGATACCGAGACGGCTGGCGCACATGTGGCGGTGCGGTGATGATCAGGGTCTTGCTCGCCGAAGATCAGGGCATGGTTCGCGGCGCGCTGGCCGCGCTGCTGGCGCTGGAAGGCGACATCACGATCGTCGCCGAGGCGGCGCGCGGCGACGAGGTGCTGCCGCAGGCGCTGGCCGCCCGGCCCGACATAGCACTCCTCGACATCGAGATGCCGGGCGGTGACGGCCTGATCGCCGCTGGTGACTTGCACCGGCAATTACCCGCCTGCAAAGTACTCATTCTGACCACCTTTGGCCGCCCCGGTTACCTGCGCCGCGCAATGGAGAGCGGCGCGGTCGGCTTCTTGCTCAAAGACGCGCCCGCGACCGAACTCGCCGTCGCGATCCGCCGGGCGATGCGCGGCGAGCGCGTCGTGGACCCGACGCTCGCCGTGGCCGCGCTGAGTGAGGGGGACAACCCGCTCTCACCGCGCGAGCGCGAAGTGTTGGCCGTCGCCGCCGACGGCGCCAGCATCGCCGCGATCGCCGACCGCCTCTACCTGTCTGAAGGCACCGTGCGGAACCACCTCTCCGCCGCCATCCAGAAACTCAACGTTCACAACCGCGCCGAAGCCGCCCGCCTGGCCGAGCAGAAGGGCTGGCTGTGATAGCGAGTCGGGCAGTCGGGCAGTCGGGCAGTAGCCTTGGATCGGCATTG
>DASUBC010000607.1:0-3993 GCA_035763465.1 Thermomicrobiales bacterium | reverse complement strand
GCTCGTCGCCGGCCCAGGCGGCATAGGCCAGCGCGAAGGGCAGCACCACGTTGACAATCATCTCAACCGTGCGATCGGCGCCGATGTAGCGGCCGAACTGGTCGGCCTGGCGCGCTGGCCCGGTCAGCAGCCCACGTAGTTCCGCCAGGCCGGTCGTGGGCGCTTCGGCGGTGCAAGGCTCCAGGCAGGTGGTCAGCAGACCGGCGCGACCGCCGCGCGCCAGGATCGCCGCCAGGCCCAGCAACCGGCGCGCGGGATGATTCGCCGGCCGCGTCCGCGCCAGCGACCAGCCTGCCAGCGGCAGCGCGGTCTCCCGCCAGGGCGCGGCGAACAGGGGCCAGGTTTCCTCGATCGCGGCGAGGTCGTCCGCCGGCAGGGCGAGCAATTCAGCCAGCGCCGGTGTGCAGGGCAGCAAGCCAGCCACGCCGAGCAACAGCGCCGCCGCCGTGCGGAAGATGGCGCGCGGCTCACTCGCCGGCAAACGTTCCTCCAGCGCCGCCAGCGGCAGCGCGGCGGCGAGCGCGGCCATCGGCGCGCGATTGCGCGTGTAGCCGAGCGCGTCGAGCAGACCAGCGTACAATGCCTGACCTGGCGTTGTCGTGGTAAAGGCGGCCTCAAAGACGGCGGCTTTCGCGGTCAGGCGCGCGTCGCCCGCCCGTTCGAGCGCCGCCAGCGCCGCCGCGCGATTGGCCGGCGTGATCTCGGCGATGCATGGCTGATCAGCGATCGTGCCCAGCGCGGGCAGGGCGGGATCGGGCGGCAGGGCGTCGAGCGGTCCACGCAGCGCCGGTCCCAGCGCCAGCGTCGGCACAAGTTGCTTATCCCGTCGCCGGCAGACCGGCCCCCGCTCATCGTTCAGCACGGCGTGCAAAATCACCCGGTCATAGGCGGCATTGAGGTGATGGCCGTGCTCGCGCCAGCCAGCCGGTCGCAGGTCAATCTCGACGTCGCCCTGGCGCAACTCCGCGCCGAACGCGATTAGCGCGCCCTGAAAGTCCGGCCCGAAGCCGAACGTCCAGCGCCCGCGATAGACAACCGTCACCGGCCGGCCATCAGTCGTCCGCAACGTGCCCGCGTCGAACCACCCGGCGTTCCACGCCCGGCACAGCGCCAGCTCGTCCGCCGCGCGCCGCCGCTCGTCATCACTCATGGCGCGGCATTGTGGCAGGCCCAACAGCGTTTGGCAAATTGCTCAGTTCTACCAACTGGGATTGAGACTCTGCGGCGACTCGTCCGTTTTTGCAGATCTACCTGCTGTCAGTCGAGTAAATTCAGTATCGGCGCGAACGCCTCAATTCCCGTTGGCGTATTGGGATTGATCCACGCCTGAATGTGCGTGATGCCCGCAGCCGCGTAGCCACGCAAGATCGCGGCGATCTCTTCCGGATTTCCAGAGTTGCTCGCGTGAGCCATGCCGAAGCCGCGCCGCTGGGCATTGGGTAGGTCAATACGCACTGCCGCCGTGCGCACAAGTGTGGTCGGGGCGCGGCCCACATCCGCGCAGGCCACATCCACCGCCCCGCACAGCTCGGGCAGCTGCCCCAGCGTTTTCCACTCCGCGTTCCAGCAGTCGGCGTACCGCGCTGCCAGCCGGAGCATTCGAGGACGAGCGGTGCCGATCAGAATGGGCGGCCCCTGCGCGCGGGGACCACGCGGGCGCAATTCGCACTCGCGCGCCTGATAATAGCGGCCAGCAAAGTCCATCCGCCCCTCGCGGAGCAGACCGCAGATGATCTGAATGGCCTCCTCGAAACGGCTGGCGCGGTGGTCGAACGGATAGCCGTACGCCCGGTGTTCCAACTTCGCCCAGCCCGCCCCCAGCCCCAGAATGAGCCGCCCGCCGCTGATCTCGTCTACCGTGTCGGCCATCTTCGCCAGGAGCGCCGGGTTGCGATAGCCGGTGCAGCTCACCAGCGGGCCGAGTTCAACTCGCTGGGTCGAGGCAGCGAGCGCGGCGAGGAGCGACCAGCATTCCCATGCACCGATCGTGCCGAAAGGGAACTGCATCAACAGATGGTCGGCGAGCCAGAGCGAGTCGAAGCCTACGTCTTCGGCCAGCCGGGCCATCGCCAGCAGATCAGTCCAGTGGGGCGTCTCCCCGGCCATCATCTGCTCGCCGACAGGGAGGAAAAGTCCGACCTTGAGCCGGCGCGGTGGGCGATCAGTAGCACCAACGGCGGTAGACACTGGCTCCCCCTTGCCTTGCCTGATGGACCACGATCATCAAATGAGCAAAATCACCGCTGACTTATGGCCTCATGGCCGGCTCGCGACCGGCGGCGGGGTGACTGCGACCGGCGCGGGGAGTTCGTGGCCGTAGCGCCACTGGTAGTAGTGACGGCCGACGTTGCCCATCTCCACCTGCCAACCGGCCGGGTTCGCCGGGATGTAGGTCAGAATACGCCGCTCGAACGCCTGCACCAGCACCGGCTGGGGCCGGCCCGCGACCTTCAGTTCGGTCCAGTACGCTTCGGTCAGCGGCAGGCCGGTCGCGTAGAAGAGTGGCGCGAAGAGCGGCCCCTGGCCGTAGCCACCGGCCGTGTAGACCGTCCCTGACGAATTGAGATAGTCCCAGAAGACCGAGGCGACGCAGTGCTGGGTCTCGGCGACAACCGCCGCGCAGGTGACGCCGCGCGGGTCGGCGGGGCTGGTCGTTCCGTTACGCGCTACCGCCTGGGCAACCGGCTGGCCTGGTGTGGCGGCCGGCGCGGCCAGCAGCCCATGCAACGAGGCGTAGGTCGGCCCCTGCATATCGTCGGCGTCGCCGAAGGGGATGGCAGCGGGCGCGGCGGGCGTAAAGCGGTTCACGCCAACCTGCACCCGACCGAGAATCATGTCTTCCGCCAGCAGGCCCTGCGTGACGAAGTAGGCGCTCGCGCGGTCGCCGTTGACGTCGTTCACTTCCATGCGCGTCTTGTCGAAATACTGCACCAGCCGCCGGCCATTCAGTCCCTCGTCGAATTGTTCCCAGGCGCCGCCGCCGTCCGGCCCCGGTCCCCACAGCCAGGTGCGCGCCGCCAGGCCCGCCGCGACCGGCGCGTCGCCGCGCGCCCAGACCGGCGCCAGCGCGTCGTCCGCGAAGGCGGCCACTCCTTGCTGGTTGACCGCCGGGAGCGCGTAGAGTTGTACCGCCGCCCCCTGATTCGCCAGCAATGCCGGGCCGGGACGCCCGAAGGTGAAGAGGCCGGTAGCCGGATCGCGGCCCTGTGTCCAGGCGCGCTCGCCATAATCGGCCAGGAGCGGCAGGTACGCGCGGTCGGCCGGGTCGCCGGTAGTCAGTTCCAAGAGTTGCAGATTACGGAAGTAGACGGCGTTGAACGCGGGGTCTTGCGCCCAGAGGCGATCATTCGCGCCGTAGTAGGCGACCGAGGCCCGCGCGATCTCCTGCCCACGATGCAGGTAGCCATAGTCGCTGGTGTAGCGGAAGAAGAGCGCCGCCGCGCCGATCATCGCGCCCTGGTTATACGACCACTTCGTCTTCTCAATCGTCCCATCGAGCGCGATATGGTCCCAGTACAGTCCATCGGCGGGGTCTTTCATGGTCTGCTCGACCCAGCCGAAGAGACGGCGCGCCCAGTCGAGATACCTCGGCTCGCCGGTGAAGCCATACAGATAAAGCGCCAGTTCCGCCGCCGGAGCGGTCGAGACAGTGTTGCGGTCGCGCGTGGGATTGACATTGGCCGCCGCAGTCCAGAAGACCCCGCCTGGCGCGGGATGGTGTGGGTCGGTGTCCCAGCCACTGGCGACGAAATCAAAGACCCGCGCCGCGTCCGCCAGCGCCTTTTGGTCGCCGGTGGCCCGAAAAACCTCGATCAGGTTCAGTCCCACCCAGGCGTTGTCGTCGTAATACTTATCACCGCCACCATCGGGCAGTGGGTAGGAGTCGCCGCCAGGCGGATTGGCGTCGGTGTCCCAGTAGTTGGCGAAGTAGGTATGCCAGAGCAGCCGCGCCTGCGCCAGCGCGGCCTGGTCGCCTCCTGGCAGACCGGCGAG
>DASUBC010000606.1:0-2729 GCA_035763465.1 Thermomicrobiales bacterium | reverse complement strand
CCCCGCGAAACGCGACGAGAGGAGGTGCATCGTGAAGGTCTGCATCGTCGGAGCATCCGGGAAGCTGGGGCGGTACATGGTGCAACACGCACTGGACCGGGGGTACGAGGTGGTCGGCGTGTGCCGGCCGGAGAGTGTCGGGAAACTGGATGCGTTCAAGGACCGCATCACCATCGTGCCGGGCGCGACGAACGACCGTGCGGTCATCGCGCGGGCGGTGGCGGGGTGCGATGGGGTGCTCACGGTGCTGGTTCCCTGGGGGACCCAGCAGTACGCGACGGGCACGGCCCAGGCGGTGCTCGACTCCGCTCGGCCGGGCGCGCGCCTCGTCTTCTCCTGTGGGTGGCACATCACGCGCGACGGCCGGGACGTGTACTCGTGGAAGCTCAAGACGTTCGTGCGCATCTTCGGCGCGCTCGCGCGCCTCGCCCGCTTCGCCGACCTGGGCGACCAGGTGGAGGCGACCCGGCGCATCTTCGCCAGCGCCACGCGGTGGACGGTCGTGCGCGGCAGCGACCTCGAGGAGGGTGCGAGCGAGGGGCTACCGGTGTGGAGCCGGCACGTGGGCGACCCCATCCTCGCCAGCAACCGCACGCGCCGGGTGGACTTCGCCCTGTTTATGGTGGCGGCCCTGACGGACGACGCGCTGGTCCACGAGGCGCCAGCAATCGTCAGCTGCCGGGCGCCCTCCGCGCTCGCGCAAGCAGTACCCGCCTGAACGCCGCCATCCACCAGCGCGAGCACGAACGCTGCCGACGACCGGTCTCGGTCGTCGGCACATGCACGCGACGGCAGCCTTGTCCAGGATGCCAAGGCTGCGAACCACGCTAGGCCCGATGTCGGCCACGATCATAGGTCGCTCGTTCGCAGCACGCCGATTCCGCGACCCAACGCTCACAACGACAAACTGCCGACGGCCTCCAAAGCGGAAGCCGCCGGCAGCGCATTGCTCTGGGCGCATGGCTTGCTCCGCTCAGTTGTCGGCGCGCGGCGCGGCGTACTCCTCGTCGGTGACGTGCGCGCCCCAGGTGACGGGGCTGCCGGAGTCGTCGGCCTCCTGCATGGCGAGATGGGTCATAAAGCGGTCGGGGGCGGCGCCGTGCCAGTGATTCTCGCCCGGTTCGAAGTAGACGCAGTCGCCGGGGCGAATGACCTCGACGGGGCCGCCCTCACGCTGGCAGCGGCCGACGCCTTCGGTGACATAGATGGTCTGGCCGAAGGGATGCGTGTGCCACGCCGTGCGGGCGCCGGGGGTGAAATGGACGCTGGCGGCGCCGAGGCGTGACGGTGGGGCTGGCGTCGTGATGGTGTCAATAAAGACGGTCCCGGTGAACCACTCGCGCGGCCCAGCATTGGTTGCGAGAGAGTTTCTGGTAATTTGCATGGTATGCCTCCGTGGTTGAAGAACTACGCGCTTGGTGCGTGCGGCACGAGCTTGAGCGTCACGGCCTCGGCTGCGGGGCCGACAACGCTGCCCACGATCCTGGGACCGGAGCGATTGTACTTGGCGTGATAGACCGCGTCGATAGCGGCGTGCGTGCCGAGGGTGGCGTCGGCGAAGGTCACGTCGCGCTCCAGACCACCGGCCCGGATACGACTGGTGTCGCTGGCCCTGGCACGGCGGAACCACGGGTTCTTCGGACCATAAGCGGAGCGTACGTAGAGATCGTCGCTGGCCCGAACAACCCACATCGCCACGAAGGGGCGCAGCGTGCCGCCTGGACGTTCGGACGCCAGCCGCAGCTCCTCCGCGCCACCGATCC
The DNA here is from genome assembly GCA_035763465.1 of Thermomicrobiales bacterium. Lineage (GTDB taxonomy): Bacteria > Chloroflexota > Chloroflexia > Thermomicrobiales > CADCWN01 > DASUBC01. Next base: position 966 of record DASUBC010000606.1, on the reverse strand, counting down.
TCGTGAGCTCGTCTCTGATCCATGCCGTCAGCGGCCTTGCCTCCTTCCTGCCGCGCGCATCTCAGAACTCGATCAGAACGTTGATCGCTTCTCGTTCGTTCATCGCCCAGGATGTCTGCCGGGTGCGGATCGGGCATGACGCGCAGCACCTGGCCGTGCTCCGCCAGCTCGCCCGCACGCTGTTCCGCCAGGAACACGCGTTGCGCGGCAGCCGCACCACCAACCGCTTCACTGCTGCCTTGGACGATACGTACCTGGCGCAGGTTGTCGCCCCGCTGCTGGCCCACCTTCCAACTGTCCGTGAATAAGCTGGAATCGCCCTGTAGAGCAGCGCCAGCTGCTTGCCAACCCCCTGCGGACGGTGTATAGTAGAGCAACTGGCAGGGGTCTGCCGGAATCAATTTGGCTATTCTAATGGCGGTAGTTTTTGGCGATACGGCTGAAAACTGCCGAGCAACAGCGGGGCGTGGCGCAGTCCGGTAGCGCACCTGGCTGGGGGCCAGGTGGTCGGAGGTTCAAATCCTCTCGCCCCGACCACTCATTTCTCGACGGCAGCAATGAATCACGCAAGCAACGGCCCCGTCGGCAATATTCCGACGGGGCCGTTGCTTGCAATCTGACTGCATTTCGGCCGGATTTACTTCTGATGCTTGGGCGGCTCCGCACCCCTCGCGTCCGCAACGTCGGGCACCAGGATCGCGCCCATTTGCGCCGCCGCGCGCTGGCCGAGCCCGGGGGTGACGTGACTGTAGATATTGAGCGTAACGCCGATGTCGCTATGTCCAAGTCGCTCCTGCACAACCTTCGCCGGGATGCCATGTTTGGGCGCGATCGTCGCGCAGGTGTGCCGGGATTCGTGAAAGGTGATCACGCGCACCCCGGCCCGCCGCATCCTGCGCGCGAAGTCGCGGTCTACCGTGCGCCAGCCTAGCGGCCAGCCCCGGTGGGTACAGAAGATGAGGCTGT
>DASUBC010000605.1:0-6437 GCA_035763465.1 Thermomicrobiales bacterium | reverse complement strand
GCGGCCCAGCAAGAAATGGTGGCGCTGTGGGCGCCGGATGGTCCGGGCGCGGAAGTAGAGCGCGCGGCGATACTTGGGCGCATCACCTACGAGCCGGACCTGGGTGCGGCCGTGCGCGACGTCGCGGTGGCGATCGAAGCGGTGCCGGAGCGAGTGGACGTGAAGCGAGCAGCCTTCGCACAACTCGACGAGTACCTGCGCGACGATGCGATCATCGCCACGAACAGTTCTTCCATCCGTGTGAGCCTGCTGGAAGACGCGACCGGCCGGCCGGACAGGGTGGCGAACTTCCACTTCTACCTGCCGGTGTGGGAGAACCCGATGGTTGAGGTCGGCGGGGGCACGCGCACCAGCGCCGCGACGATCGCGACGATGACGGCGTTCGCGCGCCGGATCGGCTTGCTGCCGCTCCTGGTGCGAAAGGAAAGCACCGGCTTCATCTTCAACCGCGTCTGGCGCGCGATCAAGAAGGAATGTCTCAAGGTTGCCGACAGCGGCGTGGCCTCGTTCGAGGATGTGGATCGTGCCTGGATGATTCACTACAAGTTGCCGTGGGGGCCGTTCGGCAAGATGGACGACATTGGTCTCGACGTCGTGCAGGCGATCGAGGAGCATTACGCGAATGAGAGCGGCGATCCATCCGACCAGCCGCCACCTATCCTGACGGATCGGGTTGTGCGCGGCGATCTGGGCCGGAAGACCGGGCGCGGCTTCTATACGTACCCCGATCCCGCCTATGCCCATCCCGATTTTCTCGACCCCGAAGCGGCGGCAGCGCGGGCGAGCGAGCAGTGAGCGAACCGGGGGCGCCGCCGGATCCAGCGTTACGCCAGCCGCCGACCTTCGCGCTCGCCGCCGCCAGCGATGCTGAGTTCACAACCAGATTGCCGGCGATTGAGGCGTATCTGGTCGCAAATTTCCCCGGCCTGCGCGGCCTGCGCCAGCACCGGCCGCACTTCGACCCCGAGCGCGAGCGGACGACCGATCCGATCGAGCATACGCTGGAGGTTATCGCGGCGCTCGACACGCACGATTTCCCGCCGCGCGACGCGCTCATTCTCCGGGCGGCGACGGTCTTCCATGATGTAGGGAAATTGCTCGACCCGCTGAACGTGCGGCACGCGCTCGAATCGGCCGTCATCTGCCCGCCCTACCTCGCTGACTTCCCCCTTACTCCGGCGGAGTGCCGCGATGCGGTCGCGATCGTGCGGAACCACGATGTGCTGGGGCGCATCGCGCAGGGTCGGCTGTCAGCCAGCGAGGGCGCCGATCTCTTTGGCACGCGCCGCCTGGCCGTGCTCACCGAGCGGCTGACCGTCACCGACATCAGCAGTATTCGCGGTCTCGGCCACGTTCTGCCGAATATCGCCGCCGCGTATGAAGCCATACTGGCAGAGTTCGACGCGCGCGAGCGGCGAGAGGCGGAGCCGGGCGGGCAATAAGGGCGTCAGTCGGGTGATTATCGTGGCCGGCGGTTGCACCCGCCAGGCCACCTCACCCGCCCTGCGCCGGTCCCGCCAACCCTGGAGCCAGCGCCGATCGCCGTGGTACACTTCGCGCGACTATACCGCTGCGCGCCGCGCTATACCCGCGCGCCAGTGCCTGATAGAACGCCACGACCGGTCAAAGGAGTAGACGTTGCCGCACGGGTTGGAACAGAGCATTATCGAGTTTGTCCAGCACCTTTATGAAGCAGTTGGCTGGCTCGGCGTGGTGATCGCGATGGCGATCGAGAGCGCCTGTATCCCCCTCCCAAGCGAAGTGACCATGCCGCTCGCGGGCTGGTTCCTGATCGAAGCCAAGGGCCTGGGCTGGGCCTGGACGCTGGCCGCCGGGCTATATGGCGCGATTGGCTGCACCATCGGCTCGGCGGTGGCCTACTGGGTCGGCGCGGTCGGCGGCCGTCCGTTTATTCTGAAGTGGGGCAAATACGTCCTGATCTCGCCACATCATGTGGACATGGCCGACCGCTGGTTTGCCGAGCGCGGCGAAATCATGGCCTTCGTCTCGCGGCTGCTGCCGGTCGTCCGGACCTTTATCTCCTTCCCGGCTGGCGTGGCGCGGATGAACTTTCCGAAGTTCCTGCTCTATTCCTTCCTGGGGTCGCTGCCCTGGTGCTGGGCGCTCGCCTACGGCGGGTTCGTGCTCGGGGCACGCTGGGAGCAATTGCGCGAGAAGATGCGGCCGTTCGACTATCCCATCGCAGCGATCATTCTCGTTTTGCTCGGCTTGTTCATCTGGCGCGGCATCAAGAACCGGAACACGCCAGGGCCAGTTAGTGAGGCGGTAGGGGATAGGGGATAGGCGCTCATCACGAGGCAGTGCCCGTAGAATCAGCACGGTGCAGACGAGAGACTACCCCTATCTCCTACCGCCTCAATTGTGACCCTATTGGGCCTCTGGTAGAATGTCCACAGCGCCACACTCCCCGCCAGGGCGCTTGTGGTGGCCGCGACGCACGCGGCGCGACGACCATGACGGTTACAACGGAGTTACCGGCAGCTTGAAGATGATAGACACCGCCAGCCGCAGCAGGATCGCGACGTCCACGCTCGCGCTGCGCGAATGGCGCCAGGTGATCGCCGATTACGTCGTGATGACCAAGCCGGCGATCATCTCGCTGTTGCTCGTCACGACCTTCGGCGCGATGATGATCGCCAGCCGGGGCTTCCCGTCGCTTAGTCTGGTCTGCTGGACCTTGCTTGGCGGGACGCTGGCCTCGGGCGGCGCGGGCGCGATCAATCACTATCTCGACCGCGATATTGACACGAAGATGGGCCGCACGAAAGGACGGCCGGTGGCGACCGGCCGTGTCGCGCCCTGGCAGGCGCTCACGTTCGGCATCGTCCTGGGCGCCCTTTCCTTCGTGCAACTGACGTTCACCGTCAATCTCCTCAGTGCCCTGCTCGCGCTCGCCGGGCTGCTCTTCTATGTGCTGATTTACACGCTCTGGCTGAAACGCTGGACACGGCACAATATCGTTATCGGCGGCGCGGCCGGCTCATTCCCGCCGCTGGTCGGCTGGGCGGCAGTCACCGGGCACCTCTCGCTCGGCGCTTTGATTCTCTTCGCGATTATCTTCGTCTGGACCCCACCGCACTTCTGGGCGCTGGCGCTGCTCATTCGCGGCGACTACGCGCGGGCGAACGTGCCGATGCTGCCGGTGGTGCGCGGCCCGGCCGAGACGCGCAAGCAAATCATGGTCTATTCGGTACTGCTGGTGCTCGTGACGCTGCTGCTCGTCGCGACTGGCGTCAGCGGCCTGCTCTATCTCGCCCTGGCAATTGTGCTCGGCGGCATCTTCCTCTACGACGCTGTCCGCCTGCTGCGCGAGCGCACCCAGCGCGCCGCCCGCCGGCTCTACCTCTACTCGCTCCTCTACCTGGCCTTGCTCTTCCTGGCGATGGTAATTGACCACGCGTTCAGGATGTAATCCAGGTTACAAGTTGCAGGTTGACAGGTTTCAGGTTCGTGCAGACAGGCGCATACACTTGCCTGCGAAACCTGCAACTTGCGAATCTGCAACCTGCAACTCCGTCTAGCGCGGCGTGACGATCGTGATCGGCGCGTTGAAGTCGCTGTAGCGGCTCTCCATGTAGTGCCCGGTCGCGTACATCGTCTCGCGCTGGACCAGATAGTCCTGCTGCCCGATCCAGAAAGTCAGGCGCGCGCCGCTGGCGTTGTCGAGGAACGCGACAACCCAGCAGGCGACGCCGTCAACTTGCTCCTGGCCGAGCAGCGTGACTTCGCTGGCGCCGGACGCGTAGTCGTTACGCGGCCAGCGGTAGCCGCCGTCCTCCGGCCAGGTGCTGGTTGACCACGCTCCCCCGTTGGTGCGGTCGAAGCGCTGCGTGCCGACCGCGATCGTCTCGCTGGCAGTGCCCGTTTGGATATGCGCTTTGTCGGGCGCGACGAACTCGTACTCCGTCACAACCGGCGTGCCGCCCGAACTGATGGTCTGGTGTTCGCGCAGGCTGGTCAGCCGGTTCATCGCGGCATCGGAGGCGGCGAGCAGCCAGCGCGCCCCACCGGCCGGTAAGTCGAGCGCGAAGGTTGCTGTGCTGGCCCCGGCATCCTTTGGTGTGACGTCAACCGCAATTTGCCAGTGGCCGGCGGCGGTGATGCTCGTCGCGCCGTTGTACTGGCCGTTGCGCTGCGTGAGCGCCACGGTGGTCGCCACGCCACCGGCGGGCGGCGTGAGCCGCGCCTGCACGGCGGCATCGGTCAATGGGTTCCCCAGCGGGTCGTGGAGAACGACGGTCAGCGCGCCCGCGCCGGCGCTGGTATCGCCGACCGTCAGTGTCACCAGCGTCGTCCCGGCATTCGCGGCCAGCGTCACGGCGTTGCTGTTCGGGTTGGGCTGCCCGGCGGCGCTGCCCGGCGCGGTTGGGCCGGTGGCCGCCTCGGCGTCGCGCGCGGGCGGCAGCGCGGTCAATAGCCCGACGACGGCCAGCACGGCCAGACCGAGCGCCGCTTCACCCCAGACGACGCGCCACAGCCGGCGCGTCAGCAGCCCCGCCATACCAGCTTCACTTGCGCCATGCGTAAGTCGCTCGCGCAAGCGCGGCACGATCGTCAGCCGGTTCACCGCGCCCAGCGCGACCAGCGGCACGACCAGCGCCAGTTTCAGAAGCAGCGTGCGGCCATAGGCGGTCGTGGCGAGGTTTTCGGGCCGCGCGACGTGTGCCCAGATCTGGTACAGCCCGGTGACAATGAGCGCCTGGATGCAGCCCGTCGCCAGCAGCGAGAAGCGCGGCGCGGCGCTCGCCAGCGCCAGCCCGCCATCGGCCGCGCCGAGCGAGCGGGTCACGCCCGGCAGGACGAACGCGAGCGTCAGCAGGCCGCCAATCCACACGCCGGTCGCCGCGACGTGCGTCCAGTCCACCAGCACGGAGAGCGCGACTGGCGCTGTCGTCGCGGCGTGACCGCCGAGCGCGATCAGCGCCGCCAGCGCCCCGCCAGCCAGCAGCATGGCCCACCAGACGCCAAGCGTTCGGCGACCCTGGTGTTCGTCCGGCGCGACCTCGTCCATCGCATGTTCGGCGCCGATCAGCGGCAGCGCCAGCGCCGGTACCAGGAGCAGGGCGAGGCGCGCGAGCCAGAGGTTGCCGAAGCGCCCGGTCAGCGCCGCGATCAGCGCGCCAGGTGTTAGCGCCGCGCTGATCGGCCCCAGCGTGCTGGCTGCCGCCGTCGCGATGAGGTTGGCCAGCAGGCCAACGACGAGCACGGCGACGGCGATCCACAGCCAGCGGACGGCGCGGCGCTCAAAAATGGGTGTCACGTCCACACTGGCGGCCGGCGTCAGTACAAAGAGCCGGAAGGCGACCGGCCCGACCAGCAAGACCAGGCCCACGAGTGTCAGCCAGCGGCCGAGCGCTTCGAGCAGGGTCGTGCTGGTCAGCGTGCCGGTTGTCGCACCCGCCGCGCCGGTTGGCGCGACATCGACACCGAAACTGAACGTGCCGCTGACCGGGTGCGTGTCGTCCGAGATCAGCGCATAAGTGACGGTATAAACACCGTCATCCAGGTGGGGCACTGACACCGAAACCGTCGCGACGTCACCGGCCAGCGTATGCGCGTCACCCCGGTCAACGCGCTTGCCGGCGGCAGTCGCCACCGCGACATTTTGCGGCCGGACGGTGACTGGCTCGGTGAAGGTCAGGCGCACCTCGCCAATGTTCGCCGCCGCGACGCTGCCGCTCGCCGGCGTGGTGCTGACGAGGAAGGCGTGCGCCGCCGCCGGCGTGGGGGCGAGCGCCGGGAAGAGGAGCGCCAGCGCGAGGCCGGCGGCGAGCGCAAGGAAGAGCAGGCGGCGTGGTGCGAACAAGCATCGTCTCCAGACTGGTCACAATAGTGCGGCGCGCGGCCTACTGAAGAAGACGCCCAAGGCATGCGAATGGGATCCCTCCCGGCGGCGCGCTGTGTACCCAAGAGTACACAGGCTGTGCCTGACCAGCAACAACGCCTGCCGCAAGGAACCGCTCGACACCAGAGGGTTTTGTGGGTCTTGTGGTGTTTTGTTCCAGCCGGGTCATTGGAACCAGCTCAGCTCATCGCCCACAGGAAGACACCGCGCCGTGAATAGTAACCGCCGCTCCTGAAAGGCAGGAGCAGCGGAGGTACGTTCAGCAAGAGGGCGGCGCTACGCCGCGCCACGGATGTCGCGGCGGCGGAAAACGACGAGGGCAACAACGATGCACAGCACCGCATAGATGGCGATGGTGATGAGCGAGTGCCATTGTCCGAGCACCTCGCCGTTGCGATCCACCGGCCCGAAGACATTATAGGCAAGCAGTGACTGGCTATTCCGATTGGGGAAGATGTTAACCAGCGTCGTCGCCCAGTGCAGGTTCAGACCCCGGAGCAACTGGCCGACAATTTGCTCGCCGATCAGCAGGCCAAGCGCCGCGCCGATGCCTGCTGCCTGTGACCGGCCG
>DASUBC010000604.1:0-10771 GCA_035763465.1 Thermomicrobiales bacterium | reverse complement strand
GCGCGGCTGGCGCCAAGTCCCGCGACCAGCAAGGCACAGGCGACCAGGCAGAGCAGCGCGAGCGGCAGGGTCCAGCTGTGCGTCAGATCGTGCAGAAAGCCGACGAAGATGGGGCCGGTCGCCGCGAGCAGGTAGCCGATTGACTGAGCCATGCCCGAGAGCTCGGCCGCCTGGTGGGCGTCCCGCGTGCGTAGCCCCATGAACATGAGCGCCAGGCTAATTGACGCGCCTAACCCGAGACCGAGCAGAGCGACCCACAACAACAGCGCAACCGTGCCGGCCAGCAGAATACCGGCCAGACCGGCGGCAGTGAAGAGCACCGCTGCCGCTGTATAGCCGCGCTGGTCCGGCAGGCGTCCGGCCAGCATCGGCACGACGAGTGAGGCGGGCAGGCTCACGATCTGCATCAAGAAGAGCAGCCAGCCCGCCTGGGATGCGCTCACCCCCCGTTCCCGCACGATTGTCGGCAGCCAGGCGATGATGACGTAGAATAGGAACGACTGCAATCCCATGAACAACGTGACCTGCCAGGCCAGTGGCGAACGCCACAGGCGGCTATGCGCCTCACGCGGCGGTAACGGCGCCGCGCTGGGCCGCTGCGAGCGCAGCTGCGGCAGCCAGGCGACGACCGCGACGAGCACCAGGACAGCCCAGCAGCCCAAAGCCCCGCGCCAGCCCAGCCAGGCCAGGCGTGACAGCGGCACACTGACCCCTGACGCCACGGCAGCTAGCACACCCATCGAACAGGTATACGCGCCCGTCATCAGGCCGATATGGCCGGGAAAATCGCGCTTGATCAGGCTAGGCAGCAGCACGTTGCCGACGGTGATCGCCAGGCCAAGCACGGCGGTGCCGACGAAGAGCGCGACGATTGACGGCGCCGAGCGCAAGAGAATACCGGCGATCAGCACGACCAGGCTGCCGAACAGCGTCCATTCAATGCCCAAGCGGCGCGCGAGGAGCGGCATCAGCGTCGAGCCGAAGCCGAACGCGAGCAGCGGCAGCGAGGTGAGCAGGCCCGCGACGGTATTAGAAATGCCCGTATCGGCGCGAATCGTCCCGATGAGTGGCCCCACACCAGTGATGGCCGAGCGCAGATTGAGCGCGATGAGGATGATGCCGGCCGCCCGCAGGGCGTTCAGGCGGCGGGCGTCGCCGCGCTGATCCAGGGCGCTGGCGGCGCTCACCGGGTTACTTTTCTCTGCCGTTTTCATGAAGCGTCCTGATATGCGTCACCGAACACAGTCCAGCAGTGCAGTATACCGCTAGACAGTAGCACGCTAGCGTCCATCCACCAACTATCGCCGTTACAGCAGCGCGCACAATGATCGTATCAGCCTCTATAATAGAACAGATGCTCGGTCTTGCCTGGGTGCGGTATACTATCTCCGTACGTACAGTTATGGCCCGTCGCTGGGGACCGGCGGGGCGAGGAACAAGGAGGCAGGGGCGCATGAGTGAGCAAGAGTCAGGCGCGGGCGGGAAGTTCGATCCGTCGCGCCATCTTCGCCAGTTGCGTGGGAAGGGTGGGGCTTCGGACTATCTCGACGTGAAGTGGCGTCTGGTCTGGCTCCGCTCCGAGCACCCCGACGCCCACATCACGACCGAGCACGTCACCATCACCTCGGACCTGGCGATCTTCAAGGCGCGGGTGACGATTCCCGATGGCGGCTCGGCGACTGGCTATGGTTCGGAGACCGCGCGCGATTTTGGCGATTTTATTGAAAAAGCGGAGACGAAGGCGCTCGGCAGGGCACTGATCGCGCTCGGCTACGGCACGCAGTTCGCGCAAGAGTTTGGCGAGGACGACGTGGTTGATGTCGCCGTGCAACAGCCCGGTCCGCGCGGTGGTGAGACGCTGGTGCGCCCAGCAGCCGCCCCACCACAGGTCGCGCCGCCGCGTCTCGCCAGCACCGCGCCGGTTGCGCCGCGCTCCGAGCCGATTCCGGCCGATCTGCGCCGGCCCACCCCTGTGCGACCACTGCGCGAGGCCGAGCCGGAGCAGCCGGTGGCCGCGTCGCTGGCGCCGCCGGTTGAGCCACCGCGCCGACCAGTCGAAACCCGCGCCGAAGCGCATGAAGAGTCCGCGCCGCCCGGCGAGCCGCCAACGTCTGAAGTGCCGGTACGGCGGCTCAGTCGCCCCGCCCAGGCGCAGCCCGTCGTGCGCCCCGCGCCCCGGTCCGCTGCGCCAGCGCCGGCAGCACGGGACGATGAAGCCGCCGAGACTGGTGAGATAGACCTGGCGAATTACGGCTGGACGGAGTTCTGGAGTTGGGCGCGCGCGCGCGGCTTCAGCGACCGCAAGTCGCTCGATGCCGTCGTCGGCCGCTCAACAACCGGCATGACACCGCTGGAGATTCGGCGCCATATCCAAGCGAAGCAGGGCGACTAGGACGGAGTCGGGCAGTCGGGCAGCGCGCTGGATCAGCACTGCGCTTCTAGACCGGCACCGTGCTCACGAGAACTCACTGCCCGACTGCCCGTCTGCCCGTCTGCCCGACTCGAAAGGCACACATGGTACAGATTGAACGCGGCGAGGCGGTGGGCCTCGACTATCTCGACGTGTCGTTCGCTGAGGTTGGACCGGCAGCGCCGCTCGTGATCGGGCTGCACGGACGGGGGAGTTCGCCCGACGATCTGGCCGGGCTGGCGCCGCTGCTGGATACCGGCTGGCGCTATGTCTTTCCGCGCGCGCCCCTGCGACTTGATTTCGGTGTCTATGGCACCGGCTACTCCTGGTACGAGCCGATCCCCGCCACTCCAGAGCAGATGACCGAAGCGCGGGCGCTGCTGGCCGCGTTTTTAGCCGCCCTGCACGAGCGCCTGATGATACCGCCTGGGCGATCCGCGCTGCTCGGCTTCTCGCAAGGCGCGGCGATGACGCTCGCCGCTGGCTTGCGCGCGCCCACGCCGTATGCTGCGCTGGTCGCCCTGAGTGGCTATCTGCCGGAAGCCGCCGATTTGCCTACCGTCATCGCCGCGCGGACCGGCCAGCCGGTCTTGATCGCCCATGGCACGCACGACGATGTGCTCGACATAACACTCGCCTGGCGCGCTCGTGCGACGCTGGAAGCGCACGGCCTGACGCCGGAGTATCACGAATTCGCCCTGCGCCACGAAATTGGTGATGAAGAACTTGCCGCCGTGCGGGACTTTCTGCACCGGCACTTGCGTACAGAGGATGCGACATCAGCATGATGACCACCACGCTCGACCCCGCTGTGGTCGCGGCCGGCGTCGCGCACCTGCGCGCGGTAGATCCGACACTCGCGCGGGCGATCGCGACGGTAGGCGACTGCGGGCTGACGCTAGAGACCGATCTCTTCTTCGCACTGGTTGACGCGATCGTCTCCCAGCAAATCTCCATCAAGGCGGCGGCGACAATCCTGGAGCGTGTGCGGCTGCTCTACGCGCCCGATCTGTTCCCCACGCCCGTCCGCCTGGCCGCCACGCCCGACGAAGACCTGCGCGCGGCCGGCTGCTCGCGCGCAAAGGTCGTCTACCTCAAAGACCTGAGCACGCGTATCACCACCGGCGCGCTCGATCTCGACCGCCTGCACGCGCTCCCCGACGAAGAGGTTATCGCCGAACTCGTCGCTGTGAAAGGCATCGGGCGCTGGACGGCCGAGATGCTGCTGATCTTCTCCCTCGGCCGGCTCGATGTCTGGCCCGTAGACGACCTGGGGATCGTCATCGCCGTCCAGAGTCTCTACGGTTTGCCCGAGCGGCCCAAGCGTAAAGCAATGCTTGAACTTGGCGAACCGTGGCGACCCTATCGCACGCTCGCCGCCTGGTATCTGTGGCAAAGCCGGCGGATGATGGTGGGGATGCCCTGGTAGGTGGACGTTCGCGCAACGCCTCGCCTGGTGGAGACGATTGAAGCGGTAAGCACGAGAACGGGCGGGTCGCAGCCCGCCCGTTCTCGCCGATGGTTGTTTGCGCTGGTTAGCTGGCGGCCACGCGGCCAGCCAGCCGATTGGCGGCCAGCGCGCGACGGGTGCCCGCCGCCCCGCCGATCCCGCTGGCGATGAAGCCGACGCATAGGATAACGAAAATCGTCCAGGCGGCGCTCGCGTCGGTCGCGGCCATCTGGGTGGTGGTTGTGCCGGTGGTCGTGCCTACGGTGGCGCCAGCGATGCCGAAGACCGCGCCCAGGCCGAGGCCGGAAAGCAAAAGGGCAATCGGAACGGTGAGGAGGAAGACCATGAAGCCATTCACCGCGCCCCAGTTGCGGTCGGTGGTCGCCGCCGACGCGCCGGAGACGAAGCCGCCGACCAGGTAGGCGATGAAGGCGAAGACGGCCGTCCAGACCTCAGCGGCCAGCCGGAAGCCGGAAGGCGATTTCCCGGTCACCGACATGCCGATCGCCAGCCCGAGAAACTCCGCCACCAGGAAGATGAAGAAGGCCACGAAGAAGCCGGCCCACACCGACCCCCAGAAGATTTGTCCATGTGTGTAGGCGACGGGCAAGGCGGCTTCGCGCATAGGCGGCGCGACCACGTCCTGACGCACGGCGCTGACCGGCCCAGTATGCACGACGGTGTCACGCGCGACGGCGGCATTTCCCATAGCCGTGTCACGCATTTCGTCGGTTCTAGTTAGATTCTCTCTGATGAGATCGTCGCCATCGTCGGCGCGATTCCGTTCGTAATCCTGGCTCATCGCCGTGCTCCTTTGTCTGGGTGTTCCAGGTCATGCTGTCGAAGCGCCTCCCATCGGCAGAACAGGTGTGTTTCGGCTGTCGCCCGTCTGACCATCGCAACGTGGGACGCCGCTGATGTGGAGCAGTGGGGAAATGCCCAGGCTAACCGGCGCTGGCCGATGGCCTTATGGGGGCGACACTACACAAGTGTGCATAACCCGTGCCGCGATTCTGCCGCTTCGACTGCGGCAATCGCGGGGCCGCGCCAGCGGCGCGTGTACCGTGCTACCATACCCAATATCGGCACAGTGAGGACTTCGTCTAACAGCGCGAGTAGACAGCGAAGCGGCGCGACAGGGTGGAGGTGGCGGTCATGACGTCCATTATCGAGCGCCGGACAGGCGCGGGCAGCGGCACGGCGGGCACAAGCGGCCCCGACGACGAGACAATCGCGCTGCTGGAAGCGATCCAGTGGCGTATCCTCTGGCTCTCCACCAACATCATTGATCACGCCAATCATGTACGGCCAAACCCGGAGAAGACGAAAGTCGGCGGCCACCAGGCATCGTCCGCGTCGGTCGTCTCGATCCTGACCGCGCTCTACTTCCACCACCTCAATGGTCGCGACCGCGTCTCGATCAAGCCCCACGCCTCGCCCGCCTATCACGCCGTGCAATACCTCCTCGGCCTCCTCGACCGTGCCTACCTGACGACCCTGCGCGGGTTTCACGGCCTCCAGTCCTACCCCAGCCGCACCAAAGACCCCGACCGCGTGGACTTCTCGACCGGCTCGGTCGGCCTCGGCGCGGTCGCGCCGCTCTTCGCCGCGCTCACCGAGCGCTATGCTTCGACCCACTTCGGCGCCAGCCCGCGCCGGCGCTTCATCGCGCTGGTCGGCGACGCCGAACTCGACGAGGGCAATGTCTGGGAAGCCGTAGCTGAAGAAGCTGTGCGCGGGCTGGGCAATGTCCTGTGGATTGTAGACCTGAACCGCCAGAGCCTCGACCGGATCGTGCCGGGTATTCGCGCGGCGCAACTGGAGCGCCTCTTCGACGCGAGTGGCTGGCGCGTGCTGGAAGCGAAGTATGGCCGCCGCTTGCAGGCGGCGTTCGCCCGGCCGGGCGGCGCGGCGCTCCGCCGCCGCATTGACGACATGAGCAACGAGGAATATCAGGCGCTCATCCGCTTGCCCAGCGCACCGCTGCGCGAGCGGCTGCTGGCCGGCGCTGATCCTGACCGTGCCGACCTCGCCGCCGCCCTGGAACCGACATCCGATGATGAGCTGCCAGCCCTGATCGCCGATCTCGGCGGACATGACCTGCACGAACTGCTGGCGAAGTTCGCGGAGGCCGACGCCGACCCCGATCGCCCAACGGTTCTCTTTGCCTACACCATTAAAGGCTGGGGTCTGCCGATCGCTGGCGAGGCGCTGAATCATTCGGCGCTCCTCACGTCCGAACAGCTGACCGCGCTGCGTGACCACCTGGGCATCGAGCCGGGCGCGGAGTGGGACGCTTTCCCGCCTGATTCCCCTGAGGGCCAGCTCTGCGCTGCCCGCGCCGCCGTACTGCGCGACGACCCGCTGCCGGCGCTCGCGCTGACACCCGAGCAGGTGCCGGAGGAGATCAACTTCCGGCCTGGCCAGGCGATGTCCACGCAGGAAGCGTTCGGCGCGATTCTGGCCCAGCTGGCCCGCGATCCCGTCGTCGGTCCGCGTGTCGTGACGACCTCGCCCGACGTCGCGGTCTCGACCAACCTGGGGGCCTGGATCAACCGCGCCGGGGTCTTCGCGCCCGACGCTGCGCCCGACTACACCGAAGGCGCCGCGCGCCTGCTGCGCTGGCAGCCCGGCCCCGAAGGGCAACATATCGAGCTCGGCATCTCCGAGATGAATCTCTTCATGCTGCTGGGGCAACTGGGTTTGTCAGTGGAGCACAACGGTCGCCTGCTACTCCCTGTCGGTACCGTCTATGATCCCTTTGTCTGCCGTGGCCTCGACGCGCTTATTCATGGCGTCTATTCGGGATCGAAGTTCATCGTCGCCGGCACGCCGTCGGGCATCAGCCTCAGTCCGGAGGGCGGCGCGCACCAGTCCACCATTACGCCATCAATTGGTCTGGAGCTGCCCAACCTGACGACGTTCGAGCCGGCCTTTGCCCGCGAGGTCGAGTGGTGTCTGCTGGACGGCTTCCGGCGCTGTTGCGACCGCATCATCGGGGATGCCACGTACCTGCGGCTCTCCACGAAGCCAATTTCCCAGCAGTTGCTCCAGCCGGCGCTCGAACGGCTGGGCACGGATGAACTGCGCCGCCAGGTGCTGGCGGGAGGCTATCGGCTGGTGGAACCGCCCGCGACGCTGGCCGGCGCGCCGCGCGTAGTCATCGCGACCGCCGGCGCGATGATTCCCGAAGCGGCAGAAGCGACCGTGCGCTTGCACGACGAAGGCATCGCCGCCGTGCTGCTCAATATCACGAGCGCCGATCGCCTGTATCGCGGGCTGGTGGCCGCCCGCCGGGCGCATGTGCGCGACGCGACGGTCGGCCCGGCGGCCGGGCATCTGGCAACGCTCCTGCCGCCCAATGAGCGGCGCACCCCGATCGTCACTGTGCTGGACGGCGCGTCCCACGCGCTGGCCTTTCTCGGCACGGCTTTCGGTGCGCCGGTCGTACCGCTCGGCGTGGACCACTTCGGCCAGGTCGGCACGCGCGCCGAACTCTACCGTGAGGAGCTGATTGACGCCGAAAGCATCGTCAACGCGGCGCTGCTCGCGCTCGATTTGGACGAAGATGATAAGACGAGATGATAGAGGATAGATGTCAGATGATAGGAGTGGCGCGGTGCTGATAGGAGCATACCGGCTGTCCACGAGATCATTGCTCCTGACATCTGACCTCTGACGTCTATCATCTTGCCGGCGTATCACACTTTTCTTACAACTTCTTGATGTTCTCTTTATTAGCGTGCCGTACGCTACGGATGTCCCATCCTCCTTATCCCTGACACAGCGGCGGGTGTGGCCGACACCCGCCGCTGTATCATTTGAACGGGGAACGCGGAATTAAGGCTCGATCAGCGCCGTGCTGACGAGAGATCATTCCGCGTTCCCTGTTCCGCGTTTAAATGGCGTTGAGCGAGTACAATTACGGCGCGGTCCGTCGGGGGGAATGACCGCTCAGCCGGGGACGGGGCATGATCGAGTTTCAGGATGTTTTGACGGGCACAGCCGGTACGTTGTACCGCCGGCCTGGCGGCATGGATACTGGGCAGACGCCCGCCAGTTTTTTGCGCGTTGGCATTGATTCACGCACAATTGAACCAGGCGATCTCTTTGTCGCGGTGCGCGGCGAAGTACAGGACGGGCATCGCTTCGTGCTTGATGCCGCCCGGCATGGCGCGGCGGGCGCGATCGTTGCTTGCGGTCGCGCGGCGGAGTTCGCGGCGGCAGCGCCCGCGCTCGCGCTCATCGAAGTCGCGGAGCCGCTGACGGCGCTTGGCGCGCTGGCGGCCTACTGGCGGCGCAAGTTCACGATTCCGGTCGTCGGGATTACCGGCAGCGTCGGCAAGTCGAGCACGAAGGAGCTGGCGGCCGGCGTGCTCGGCACGCGTCTGAAGGTGCTCAAAAGCCCGAAGAGTTACAACAACGAATTCGGCCTGCCGCTCAGCGTCCTGCTCATTGAGCCTGAGACCGAGGTCGCCGTGCTGGAGATGGGCACCTATGGACCGGGTGAGTTGACGGCGCTCTCGCGGATTGCTCAGCAGACGATCGCCGCTGTGACAAATATCGGCTACACCCATCTAGAAAGAATGGGGACGCGCGAGGTGATCGCCCAGGCGAAGGGCGAACTGGTCGCCGCGCTGCCGCTGGATGGCGTGGCCGTGCTCAACGGCGACGATCCACGCGTGCGGCCGATGGCGGAGCTGACCCAGGCGCGCACGATCTTCTATGGTCAGGGCGACGCCTGCGCCTTGCGCGCGACCGACGTCGTTGACCACGGCCTGGCCGGGTTGAGTTTCAATCTGATCTGGCAGGACGAAACTGAGCGGCTCGATCATGTGCCGTTGCGTGGCGCGCACAGCGTCTATACTGCGCTGGCGACTGCGGGCATCGCACTTGCGGTAGGGTTGCCGTTCGCCGACGTGGTAGAGGGGCTGCGTCGTGAGCACGCGTCCGTGCGCCTGGTTGTCGTGCCCGGCCGCAATGGCGCGACGATCATTGACGATAGTTACAACGCCGCGCCAGAATCGGCGCTCGCGGCGCTCGCGATTCTGGCGGCGACACCGTCGCGCCGCCGCCTCGCCGTGCTGGGTGATATGCTCGAACTGGGCGCGTATGAAGAAGAGGGCCACCGCATCGTTGGCCGCCGAGTTGCCGAGCTGGTGGACGAGTTACTGACGATCGGGCCGCGCGCTCGCATTATTGCCGACGAAGCGCGGCGGTCGGGCCTGCCGGCGAACGCGATTGCGTCATTTGACCGCAAGGACGAAGTGGTCGCCGCGCTGGCGCCGCACCTGGGTGAAGGAGACACCGTTTTGATCAAAGGTTCCCGTGGCCTGGCCCTGGAGGATGTCGTCACCGCGTTACGGGAGCCGGTCTCATGAATGTGGTCACGCTCGTGCCGCTGCCCCTCTTGACCTGGTTTCAGGTGCCAGTTGACCGGCCGAACTGGAACATGGCCTACTCGCTCTCGATCGCGGGGCTGGGCTTCGCCCTGACGGTCTTTCTCGGCCGCTACATTGTCGCCTTTCTCCGAGCCAAGAAGATTGGCAAGCAAGTGCGGATCGAAGGCCCGGAACGGCACCTGATCAAGACCGGCACGCCGACAATGGGCGGGATCATGTTCACCCTATCGGCTTTCCTCCTCACCTTCGTCTTCAACCTGTATGACCGGCTCTCGATGCTGCTGCCGCTCGGCGTGTTGCTCTGTTGCGGCATCCTCGGCGCGGTGGACGATCGCCTCAGCCTGGTCGGTGGCAGCAAGCAGGGCGGCCTGACCGCGCGCTTCAAGTTCATCTGGCTCTTTCTCTTCGCCCTGGTCGCGGCGCTCGTTCTCTACGGCCCGCTGGGCTTGCACCACGTCAAGGTTCCGGTGCTGGGCCGGCACGACATCGGCCTGGTCTACATTCCGATCGCGATTCTCGGGATCATGGGCACGGCGCACGCGGTCAACCTGACCGATGGCCTCGATACGCTGGCGGGCGGCACCGGCGCGATTGCGTTCGTTTCCTACGGCATCATCGCCTACATTCAGGGGCAGGTCGGCGTCGTGACCTTCTGCTTCATCATGGTCGGCGCACTGCTCGGCTTTCTCTGGCACAACGCTCACCCGGCGGCCGTTTTCATGGGCGATACCGGGTCGCTGGCGCTCGGCGCATCGCTGGCGACTGCGGCCTTCATGACTGGTCAGTGGCTTCTCTTACCCATTGTCGGCTTCATCTTCGTCGCCGAGGCGTGCTCGGTCATCTTGCAGGTCGGCTGGTTCAAAATGACCGGCGGGCGCCGCATCTTCAAGATGAGTCCGCTGCACCACCACTTCGAGCTGATTGGCTGGTCCGAGACGCAGGTGACGATGCGCTTCTGGCTCGTCGGCATGATGGTCGGCCTCTTCGGTGTCGCGCTGGCGCTGCTGTAGGGAATGGCCGTCACCGATCAGCGCGAGACACCTATCCGACAGAAACCACTGCTCGTGCTGGTCTCCGGAGCGCCCGCGACCGGCAAGACGACCCTGGCACGCCACCTGGCGGACGCCCTGGCGCTGCCACTGCTGGCGCGGGACACCATCACGAACATTGTCGCCGATGCCTTCGGCGCGCCCACTCGGGATCAGCGCGACGCCCGCATCCAGGCGTCATTTGCTATCTACTATGGGCTGCTCGACGAATTCGCGCGGGCTGGTCTCGGCGTTGTTACCGAGACGAACTTCCATCGCGGTGTCTCGGAGCGCGATCTCCATCCCCGCATCGCATGTACCCGCGCGCTGCTCATTCACTGCCAGACCACGCGCGAGGTGAGCGTGCGCCGGTTCATCGAACGCTTCGAGCGCGGCGAACGCCACCCCGCCTCATTCGACGGCGAGCGCATCGCGCGGCTGCAAGCCGGCGAGCCACAGCCCGCCTGGGAGCGCGCTGTCG
>DASUBC010000603.1:0-2756 GCA_035763465.1 Thermomicrobiales bacterium | reverse complement strand
TCGTCGCGCAAACTCTCGTGCGAGGCGTTGATGGCCGCGCCGACCGCCGGCCAGTCGCTGCGCGAGATCGCCGCGATTGTCTCCTCCACGCGCGCGTCCTCGCTGACGACGTGCCGGGCGCGCGGCCAGGCGTTCGGCGTGTCGCCCGCCGCCGCGAACGCCGCCTCCGCGCCGGCCAGCATCGCCGGCGTCACATCGCGCAAACTGGCGATCTGCTGATCAGGGTACGCGCGTTGCAGGATCGCGACCGCCTGGCCGCATTCCTGCCGGCGGCGGTTGTACTCGCTCGCCGCCAGTTCGTGCTTGACGCCGCTGTTGCAGACGACGAACGCCAGGTCGGGCGCGTCGAGCGCCACCAGCTCAGTCGCCAGCGAGCGGCAATCGAGGAAGAGCGCGTGGTTGCGCTCGCCGAATAGGCTGATGAACTGGTCCATGATCCCGACGTTCGCGCCGACGAAATCGTGCTCCGCGCGCTGGCAGAGCAGCGCCAGGTCGCGGCGTGGCATCTCGATGCCGCTCGCCGTCGTCAACGCCAGCGCGGTCGCGACCTCCAGTGCCGCCGATGAGCTGAGACCGGCGCCGAGCGGCACCGTGCCGTCGAGCGTCGCGTCAAGCCCGCGCACTTGGTGTTCCGCGCCTTGCAACTGCGCCGCGACCCCGGCCGCGTAATCGTGCCAGGCGCGCGCCGGTTGCAGCGCGTCGAGGTCGAGATCAACGATGCCACCCGCGACGTTGAGCGAATGGAGTCGCAGTCGCCGGTCGTCGCGCGGCGTCGCCACGATCAGCATGTCGCGGTCAATCGCCGCCGGCAGCACGAAGCCATCGTTATAGTCGGTATGCTCACCGATCAGGTTGATTCGCCCAGGCGCCCGCGCCACCAGCGCCGGCTCCGCGCCGAACGCCTCCCGGTGCGCCGCGCGCACGCGCGCCAGCCGCACCTCGTCTCGCACTCCCGCTGCCATGGCTCACTCCGTTCGCGTTACAAGTTACAGGTTGACAGGTTGCAAGTTTCTTAGACAAGCGCAAGCGTTGATCCATAAGAAACCTGTAACCTGCAACCTCGTTAGAAGTAGTTGCTCGTAATGCCGCCGTCCACGACGAGCGTTGCGCCGTTCGTCCAGTCCGATTCGTCCGACGCCAGGTAGAGCGCGCAGTTGACGATGTCCTCCGGCTTGCCGAACCGGCCGCTTGGCTGGCGATTCAGGCGCAGTTGTTTCGCCGCCTCGTCCTTCAGCAGCCAGTCCATCAGCAGCGGCGTCTCGATCGGGCCGGGGCAAATGGCGTTGCTGCGGATACCGTGCGGCCGGAACTGGATCGCCAGCGACTTCGTCAGCGAGATCAGCGCACCTTTCGAGGCAGTGTAAGCGTCCTGCGGCACGCTGCACCCGACCAGCGCCACGAACGACGCGATGTTGATGATCGAACCGCGCCCGCGCTTCAGCATCTCCGGGATCGCATACTTACAGCAGAGGAAGACACCGCGCACATTCACCGCCATGACGCGGTCCCACGCTTCGACCGGCGTGTCCACGACCGAATGGTCGTCCTCCGGCATAATGCCCGCATTGTTGTAGAGCACGTCCACGCCGCCATAGCGCGCGACGATGCCGGCGATCGCCTCTCGCACGCTCGCTTCGTTCGCCACGTCACAGGCGAAGAACGCGGCCTCGCCGCCCGCCGCGCGCACGCGCGCCGCCGTCTCCTCGCCCGTCTCCGCCACAATATCGAGCGCCGCGACCCGCGCCCCTTCGCGCGCAAACACCTCGCAGGCCACCCGCCCCATCCCACTGCCCGCGCCGGTAATGACGCAAACTTTGTCCTTGAGCCGCATTGCTCACTCCGTGACGAGATGATAGATGATAGTGGCTACGGTACTGATCAGGAGCCAGTGCGCCTATGTCAGCACCGCGCCACCACTATCATCTATCATCTATCATCTCCGTCCCTAGCCTCGCTCCAGATAGCGTTCGCGCTCCCAGGTCGTCACGGCCGCATTGAAGGTCTGCTGTTCGATCCGCGCGGCGTTGAGGTAGTGCGCGACGACCTCCTCGCCAAAGGCGTCGCGCGCCACGGCGCTGCCGGCGAAGGCGTCAATGGCTTCGTAGAGGGCGCGGGGCACGCGCGGCAGATCGGTCGCCGCGTAGGCGTTGCCCCTGAATTCGGCCGGCGGTTCAAGGCGCTGTTCGAGACCGTGCAAGCCGACGGCGATGCAGGCGGCGTAAGCGAGATACGGGTTCGTATCCGCCCCAGGCAGCCGGTTCTCGATTCGCAGCGACTGCCCATGCCCGACGACGCGGAAGCCGCAGGTGCGGTTGTCCCGGCCCCAGGCGATATTCACCGGCGCCCAGCTCGCCACGGCGTAGCGTTTGTAGGAGTTCACATTTGGCGCGACGAAGAGCGAGAGTTCACGCGCGCAGGCCAGCAGGCCACCGAGAAAATAGCGCATCGTCTGCGACATCTGGTAGGGCGCGCCAGCGGGATCATGAAACAGGTTGCGCTCGCCGGCCGCGTCCCACAGGCTCAAGTGAATGTGGCTGCTGGAGCCGGTCCAGTCGGGCGCCGGCTTCGCCATGAAGGTGACGGCACGGCCGTGTTGCAGCGCGATCTCCTTTAGCCCATGTTTGAAGAGCGTATGGCGGTCGGCCGCTTCCAGCGCGTCGGTGTAGCGGATGTTGATTTCGTGCTGACCGGGGCCGGCCTCGCCCTTCGAAAACTCGATCGGCACACCCGCCGCCGTGAGCAGATTGCGGAACTGG
>DASUBC010000602.1:0-7444 GCA_035763465.1 Thermomicrobiales bacterium | reverse complement strand
TTCGGTGGAGATGACCACAAGGAAGCCCGGAGTATACGTAAGAGTCAGCCGCTCGCCTGGGCTGGGCACCGATGGCATGCTGTGAGGTTTCGCATGCATCGGCGCCTTTTTTGTTCCTTGACGGGCCCGCCTGCCACTCCTTGACTCGGCGTTGCCGCGGGCCGCGAGGGAGGGGGGCACCATGCGCGCACTGCTGAGCGTCGCCGACAAGGCCGGGATCGTGGAGTTTGCTCGCGGGCTGGAGCAATTGGGCTGGGAGATCGTCTCGACCGGCGGAACTGCTGCGCTGCTGGAGGAGTCAGGCGTCGCGGTGAAGACGGTGGCGGAGGTGACGGGCTTTCCGGAGATTCTGGGTGGGCGCGTCAAGACACTGCACCCGGCGATCCACGGCGCGATCCTGGCCAGGCGCGACGACGCGATGCAGATGGCCGAGCTGACGACCCACGGCTTCACACCCATTGATCTCGTCGCCTGCAATCTGTATCCCTTCGAGCGAACAGTGGCGCAGCCGGGCGTGACGCTGGAAACGGCGCTGGAAGAGATTGACATCGGCGGGGTGACGCTCTTGCGCGCGGCGGCCAAGAACTTTCCGGCCGTCACCGTTGTGGCGCATCCACGCGATTACTCGCCTGTGCTGGCAGAACTGGAGGCCGACAAGGCGACGAGCATCGAGACGCGGCGACGCCTGGCGGCGGAGGCCTTCCAGCACACGGCGCTGTACGATACCGCCATCGCCGGCTACCTGCGGCGGGACGTGCCGGACTCGCTCTTCCCCGATGAGCTGACGTTCGGCCTGCGGCTGCTGCAGCGCCTAGGGTACGGCGAGAATCCGCACCAGTTGGCGGCCCTCTATGGCTGGCCGGGCGCGGGCGGCGGGCTGACCGGCGAGAGTGGGGCAGCCCACAACGGCGCGACGCGCGCCGAAGGGCCGCGCATCTCGACGGTGGCGGGCGCGCGGCAGCTCCACGGGAAAGACCTCAGCTTCAACAACCTGCTTGATCTGGATGCCGCGCTGGCGGCCGCCGCATCGTTCACAGCGCCGACGGCGGTGGTGGTCAAACACACCAATCCCTGCGGGCTGGCCTGCGCCGACACGCTGGTAGAGGCCTACCGGCGGGCGCATGCCGGCGACCCAGTCTCGGCCTACGGCGGGATCGTCGGCTTCAACCGTGAGGTGGACGCCGAGACGGCAGCCGAGATGTCGCAGATCTTCTACGAGGCGGTGATCGCGCCGGGCTACACGCCCGAAGCGCTGGAGCTGCTGGCGTCCAAGAAGCGACTGCGGGTGCTGGCGACCGGCGCGCCAGTCGGGCCATCGGCCTTCACGCCGTTGCAGGGGGCTGCGGCGCGGCGGCTAGACGCGCGCAGCGTGAGCGGCGGACTGCTGCTGCAGACACCGGATTACATCAGCGACTCCGACGCACAGCTCACCCCAGTGACCGAGCGCAAGCCGACACTGGACGAGATCACCGACCTGCACTTTGCGTGGAAGGTGGTGCGGCATGTCAAGTCGAACGCGATCGTGCTGGCGAAGAAGCTGACAGTGGTGGGCGTCGGCGCCGGGCAGATGAATCGCGTCTACAGCGTGCAGATCGCGGTGGATCGGGCGGAGGATCGGGCGCGCGGCAGCGTGCTGGCGTCGGATGCGTTCTTCCCGTTCGAAGACGGCGTAGAGACGGCGGCGAAGGCCGGCGTGACGGCCATCATCCAGCCGGGCGGCTCGATCCGCGATGACGAGTCTATCCGCATGGCCAATCGCTACGGCATCGCGATGGTGATGACGGGCCAGCGGCACTTCCGGCATTAGGGGTTCACACGCCCTTCCCTCTCCATGCGCGGAGGGGGAGGGGCGTGTGAAGAGGCAGAAGCCCATGGCGAGGGGAGGATGGGAGATGCGCCGCCGCGCCGCCGCGCCGCCGCCCCGTTGGGCTATTTCTTGCTCAGGCCGTGGTTGAGCGAGGTGAGACCAAGGAAAGTGTTGATGAGGGGCGAGAGCCCGGTGAGGGCAAGACCAAGGAACGTGCTGCCGGAGACGACGGGGTTGGCGGGCAGACCGACCTTGCTGATCGGATTCAGGCCGAAGCCGCCCAGGATGCCCAGAATCCCGGCCACTGCGAAGATCACGCCGATGATCGTGTCGTAGGGCTTGGCGAGCTTGCCCTCGTTCAACTGTTTGGCGCCGAGGAT
Source organism: Thermomicrobiales bacterium (assembly GCA_035763465.1). Lineage (GTDB taxonomy): Bacteria > Chloroflexota > Chloroflexia > Thermomicrobiales > CADCWN01 > DASUBC01. The sequence goes on along the minus strand of DASUBC010000602.1, from coordinate 5,257 downwards.
CAGGCCGAGCAGGCCGCTGACAAGCAGCCAGATGGATTCGCCGTCGAGCGTGTGGTTCTTGGAGTTGTTGTAATAGACGAGCGCGCCGATGATGCCGAACAGCAGGAACCAGAGCCAATAATGCGATGAGCGGTGAGACACGAACGACCTCCAGTGGTGGGCCGCGGCGCACACGCGCGCGCGGACAGAACGAGCGCGGCAGGTCACCCCCTGCGGAACAAACGTAGGTAGGCGCGGACGAGTGAGACGAGGCCCGGCGGGGTGGGCGGCGGCCCAGCGCGAACGGTGTTGCCGGCACGAGCAGCCGGCGGCGCCCATTCTACACCTTCATTGGTTTCTTGGCTATCATCTGTAGAGTCCAATGTCAGCTTGTCATTGGACGACCACCATCAGCGCCACAGACCTCGCGGTGTGTGGCGCTGCGACATGGCATGGCGCGTGCGGCCCTCAATCCTGGGTCGAGAGACAACACCGTTGAGTCCGTGATGGGAACGCGGCTCAGCGGGCTGTCAGTGGAGGATCCAGCGATGGCGTTTCATGCTGATATCGCGGCGCTCGCGCGCGACAACAATGATTTTCGTCGTGAGGTAGTCACGGGGGCGCACAGCCAGGTCGTCCTGATGAGCATTCCGCCAGGCGGTGAGATTGGCGAGGAGGTGCATAAGGACACCGATCAGACGCTCGTCTTCGTGGCGGGGCAGGGCGAGGCAACACTCGATGGCGCCCGCAGCCCCATCAGCGCCAATTCGCTCTATTTCGTTCCGGCGGGGGCGCGCCATAACTTCGTCAACACGGGGCAGCAGCAATTGAAGCTGTTCACCATCTATGCGCCGGCGCATCACGCGCCTGGCACCGTCCACAAGACCAAAGCTGATGCCGATGCCGCGGAGGCCGCCGGGACCGCGGGGGCCGCGCGCCACTAGCTGAAAGGCGGGCGACGAGCCAGCTCGCCGGCCCACAGACACGACGCAGCGGCAGCGCCCGGGAGTGCCGGAAGACGCTGCCGCTGTTTCCGTGCGCGCAGTGAGCCGCTCATCATAGCGCGGCCTCTGGGCGCACGCTACGCGCCGGTGGTATGGCGCTGGCGAGGCTGCTTGGGGGTGCCGCGGCCGCGCTCGCCGCCCTTCTTGCCAATGCGGCTGTAGAACTCGGGGCCCTGCTGCCGCTTGGTTGATTCTCCACCCTTCTTGCCGATCTCGGCGTAGAAGGAAGGGCCAAGCTTCTCTTTGACGGCCTCGCCGCCCTTCTTGCCAATGCGACTGTAGAACTCGGGGCCGTACTTCTCGCGCACGGCCTGGCCGCCGTGCTTGGCCTTGGGCGAACCCGGCTCGGGTCCGCGCTTGCTGTTTGCCATCGTCTCACCTCTCTGCTTATCGTTCTCTGCGCTTCACATGTCGGTCCACTGGGGTTGTGATGACTCTCTCGCAACGAGCAGTCGCCCCACCTCAGCAAAACCTGCCTGGCACTCCGCAAGATAGGGGCCAGCATGGTGGCGGCCCTTATACGCACTACGTTGACGAGATTCGCGCGGTTGCGACCCGGTTGGCGATCAACGCGGCAGTGGCGCCCGCGCCGATTCCGTTGCCGATATTGACGACCACCAGGCCCATCGCACAGGACTGGAGCATCGCCAACAGCGCGGCACGACCGTTGCCGCCGGCGCCGTAACCGGCGCGGGTTGGCACGCCGATCACAGGCACGCTGGCCAGCCCAGACACGACGCTCGGCAGCGCACCATCCATCCCAGCACAGACAACCAGCGCCGAGACGTCGCGCGCTTGGAGTGCGCTGAAGCCGTTGAGCAGGCGATGGAGCCCCGCCACGCCTACGTCATAGAGCGTGTGGACCTCGCAGCCCATCTCCTCGGCCATCAGCCGGGCCTCTTCGGCAACCGGCACGTCAGCCGTCCCGGCCGTCAGAATCCCGATCTGGCCGCCCGTCTTGGGTGGCACATACCCGGGGGCGTGAATGGCCGCCGCGCGCGCGCGCCGCCGCAGATCAACGCGGCAACCCGCGAACTCGCCGACGAGCCGCTCGGCCATGGCGGGGCGCAGGCGACTGACGAGCGCATGGCCGGTGCGATCGACCAATGCACGCGCGATGGCGATGACCTGATCGTCGGCCTTCACCGCAGCGTAGACGACCTCGGGCACGCCGGTGCGCGCCTCACGCTCGAAGTCTGGACGCGCCTCCGCAATTGGCTCGCGTCCATCCGCGGGCGTGGGCTGCGGCGTCGGCGCGTCCTTCTCCGACTGCTGAGCCACGTCCGATTGCTCCTCGCCGGAAGGGGCAGGCGCACCGCGCCGTACTCCGTGACACGGCACCTGGTCCCTCGCTACATAATAATAGCGCACAGGCGGCAATGCAAGTCAAGTCACAATTTGGACGGTCCGCTCACAATTACTGCTGAGGCAGAGTTTCGCGTCCGTCTAGCCCAATCGGGTATCCCCGCTATATAGCGCGAATGCCGTTGTATTCGTGCCTGCGGCCGTGCTCGCGGCGACGGCTTGTCAGGTTGTGGGCTGGCTGATACACTTGTGCGGGCGCACCTCAGGCAAGAGACGCCCGCACGTGCGCGGAAGCGCGGATCGGCAGCGCAGGCGCGCAGCCGCGGAGGTAGGGACTGAGGATGTCACAGCAGGCGAAGCGGTTCGGGCTGATGATGGTCGCGGTAAGCCTCATCTCGGTGGTGCTGGTGGCGTGCCAGTCACCCTCGACGCCAACCGGCACGCAGCAGGGCCCCGGCGGGGTGAATGTCTTCCACACGCCCAATCCCGCGCTGGATACCCCCACGCCCACCTTCCCGCCATTCACCATCGGCGCCTGGATGTCGAACTTCTCGCCGGCAACCAAGGACACCATCACGATCTACGTGCTCTGCAAGATACAGGACCAGGCGTTCACCGGACCGTCGCAGCCAGCCGTAGGGCAGACGGTGACTATCTCCATTGGTCCGCCGATCAACCAGGCCAATGCCGTGAAGACCGATAGCTCAGGCCTCGGCGCCTGGCCGTTGCAGATCAACGACAACCAGGCGGGTGTGCCAGTGCAGGTGACGGTCTCCACCAGCTACAAGGGCCAGTCATACAGTGCCTCGACGTTCTTCACGCCGTCGCCAGGTGGAAACGCCACGCCGACCAAGGGCCCGAAGGGCACGCCACCCAGCGGGTCGCCGCAGCCGAGTCCGACCGGCGGGCTGCCGTAGGATCTGTCGTGCTAGGCCGGCGGCTAGGCACCGCCCGATGCGTACTCGAGATACAAGTGCTGGACCAGCGCCCGGCGATTGCGGACGCCCACCTTGTCGAATATGTGCTTTAGATGGTCCTGAACCGTATACTCAGTGATGAATAGCGCCTGTGCAATCTGGGCGGTTGATGCGCCGCGAGCAACCCACTCCACCACCTCCTGCTCTCGCGGCGACAGACCATGCGCCGTGAGCCGCAGCCAGGTGACCTCCCGCGGCCCCACTGGCTCCATCACGATAACGGTCTCACCAGATTGCCTATCTGGGGCTTCGCTGAGTGCCGCCTGCAATTGGACCCATTCGCCCGTCGTAGTACGCACTCGGATACGTGGCACAAGCGTGCGGTCCCTCTCGGTTTGCGGCCGCAGGCCGCGACGGAGCATCCCAACCACCGCCCACACGACCTCGGGCAGCGCCTGGCCTTCCTGCCATCCTGGCTTAAGGTCGGTCAACCGGCGCAGCCAATACTCGGCCATCGGTGTGTAGTGGGTGACGCGGCCGCGGTGATCGAGCACAAGGACAGCTGGCCCGCCCGGCGTGTCCGCGCCCGTGGGCGTGCCGGTGGACACAGGCGCGCGAAGCGCAACTGGCGCGCAGAGGGCAGCCGCTTTCAACCCAGCCGCCAGGTGTGGGGCAAGCTGGCTCATGAGTGCCGCTTCGCGGTTGGTGAAGTCGGCACGACTCCGCTCTCGCAAAGCACTGATCCCGCCCCAGGCGGTCCCATCGAGCGCGTACACACATCGCATGTCGAAGCCGAATCCCTGGGGAGCTAGCACTTCACGGTAGCGCAGGGCACGATCGAGACGGCCGCCCGTCGCCTCGGAGAGGAGCGCCACTCTGCGTCCTGTGCGAAGCATCCAGCCGAAGTCGTTGACGTCATCGGCGAAGGCAACATTTTCGAGGAACTCTCTGCCCTGTTGCGCGTTGGGGGGATCGAGATACTGCCGCATCGGCAGACCGCTCGCGGGGTCGCAATCGTGCGCGCAGAACCCCTCAAAAGGGATCGCACGCCGGAGCTGGGAGATCGCTCGCATCTGCAGGGTGGACGCATCCAAACCAGCGTAGCACAATCGGTGCACGGCGTCGAAGACCTGGTCGGAAACGGTTCTCCAAGTAGTCATGAGCCGCCTCTGGCTTCCGACCGCCATAACATGCGCAATCCCCCGTGCACGACAAATGCACTCGGCGTGTGGATGCCACGTCCAGTATACCCCAGCTCCAATGAACGGCACACGGTCGGCTGAAAGCGGGCGACCCGGCACCTCCCCGCCCACGTGAGAACAATCCCAGATTTCTGGGATGCGTAGGATGAGAGGCGCTCAGTAGACTGAGGGCAACGGAGTAGCGGCGTAGCGCCGAAATTGGAGGGGACACATGCCGCAGATGACTCGCCTCGATCACATCAGCCTTGCCGCGCACGATCCGATGCGAATGGCGGCTTTCTACCGCGATTTGTTGGGGATGCGTGTGTTGTGGCAGCTCCCAGAGAACGCTGGCGTGTTCCTGGCTGCCGCGGGTCGCCGTAATGGATTCGACTTCAGCTTCTTCCGTGCTCCAGCGACACCCTCTCAGCAGGACCAGAGCGTCGCCGCGGACAAGCGAACGATCACCTCGCCGCACATCGCATTGGTGGTCGCGTCACTGGCGGACCTGCGAGCTTGCCACCGAGAAGTCGCTCGCCTGGGCGGTTTCTACCTCTTCGGTGTGAACCATGGGGTCGCGATCAGTTGCCACTTGCTCGACCCTGAAGGCAACCAGATCGAGGTCGCATGGCCGACGGGGCGGGAGATTGGCGAGCGACCTGTAACCGCCCCTATCGATCTCTCGCTATCCGAAGAGGAGTTGCTGCGAATCGTAGACGCCTCGCGCAGCTAACTAACCCGATGTGCAGGTTTTGAGAAGAGAAAGCATCCAGGGCCACAGAATACGATCCTCAGGATCCGTTCCCACAGACCTGAGGAGGGTGCCATGGACCTGGACGACTTCATTATCACCGTCTTTTGTCTCGTTGAC